>NZ_RZST01000699.1:0-720 GCF_003997575.1 Mesorhizobium sp. M1A.F.Ca.IN.022.07.1.1 | reverse complement strand
GTTCTCGGCGTTCTGGCAGCCGACGAACGCCAGATCGCCTCCCGCCGCATCGATACCGAGGCGGGTTTTGCCCGCCTGGTCGATGCCTGGGAGGCCCATTTCGCGCCGATAGCGGCCGCCTACCCTGCGGTCGAGCCGCCGGCTTCGGTGAAGGCGGCGATCGACCGCCGGCTGTTTGCCTCATCAGTAGTCAACTCCACCGCGCCCAGCACCGGCCTGCTGGGGAGCCTCGCCTTCTGGCGCGGGCTTGCCGCGGCCGCGCTTGCCGCTTTGGCCGTCTTTGCCGCCCTGCCTCTCGTCAATCCGCCGTTGCCGCAGCCCGAGACCAGGCTGGTCGCCTCGCTCGCCGCCGACAACAGCAACGTCAAATACCTCGCTGTCTATGACGCGGCCCGCCAGGAGGTCGGCCTCTCGCATGTTTCCGGCGAACGCGGCGTCGGCAAGGATTTCGAGCTGTGGATGATCGAGGGCAAGACTGCGCCGGTCTCGATGGGCGTCATCCCGGCCGGTCAGACCGCGCGCATGGCCGTCACGCCGGCCGTGCAGGAGAAGCTGGCGCAAGGCGCCGTGCTCGCCGTCAGTCTCGAGCCGGCCGGCGGTTCGCCGACCGGCCAGCCGACTGGCCCCGTCGTCGCCGCCGGCGATCTGAAGGGCATCTGATCGACATTTCGAAAAAGTATTGGAGACTAGCCGAAGTCTATCCACCAGACATGTGTCGGC
>NZ_RZST01000698.1:0-721 GCF_003997575.1 Mesorhizobium sp. M1A.F.Ca.IN.022.07.1.1 | reverse complement strand
GCGCCGGTGGCACCTGTTGCTCCGGTTGCTCCCGTTGCTCCGGTATCGCCGGTAGCGCCAGTCGCACCTGTTGCTCCGGTCGCACCGGTCGAGCCGGTTGCTCCGGTATCACCGGTGGCGCCGGTCGCACCTGTGGCGCCGGTTGCTCCGGTTGCTCCGGTATCGCCCGTGGCGCCGGTGGCACCTGTTGCCCCGGTATCGCCGGTGGCGCCAGTCGCACCTGTGGCGCCGGTTGCTCCGGTCGCACCGGTCGAGCCGGTTGCGCCCGTTGCTCCGGTATCGCCCGTGGCGCCAGTCGCACCTGTGGCGCCGGTTGCTCCGGTTGCGCCCGTTGCTCCGGTTGCGCCCGTTGCTCCGGTATCGCCCGTGGCGCCGGTCGCACCTGTGGCGCCGGTTGCTCCAGTCGAGCCCGTTGCTCCGGTATCACCCGTGGCGCCAGTCGCGCCTGTCGCGCCGGTTGCTCCGGTTGCGCCAGTCGAGCCCGTTGCTCCGGTATCACCCGTGGCGCCAGTCGCGCCTGTCGCGCCGGTTGCTCCAGTCGCCCCAGTGGCCCCGGTCGAGCCGGTATCGCCCGTAGCACCAGTGGCGCCGGTTGCTCCAGTCGCCCCAGTGGCCCCGGTCGAACCCGTTGCTCCGGTATCACCCGTTGCTCCAGTCGAGCCGGTCGCGCCAGTGGCGCCGGTTGCTCCAGTATCGCCGGTGGCGCCGGTCGCACCTGTGG
>NZ_RZST01000697.1:0-758 GCF_003997575.1 Mesorhizobium sp. M1A.F.Ca.IN.022.07.1.1 | reverse complement strand
ATCGCCTGGGCGAAGGACAGGATCGCGCCGGCGATCAGGCCGGGCAGGATCAGCGGCAGCGTGATTGTGGCAAACACCCAGATCGGGTTGGCGCCGAGCGTGCCGGCGGCCGCCTCCATCTTGCGGTCGACCGCCTCGATCGACAGCCGGATCGCCCGCACCATCAGCGGAAACCCCATCACCGCGCAGGCAAGTGCTGCCCCCGTCCAGCGGAAGGAAAAAACGATGCCGAAATGCTCGGCGAGGAAGGCGCCGGCGGGCCCGCGCCGGCCGAAGGTGAGCAGCAGCAGATAACCGGTCACCACCGGCGGCAGGATCAACGGCAAATGCACCAGCCCGTTGAGCAAGGTCTTGCCCCAGAACCGCCCCCGGGCCAGGACCAGCGCGATCAGGATGCCGGGCGGCAGGCTGGCGATCATCGCCACAGTCGCCACCTTGATCGACAGCCGGACCGCATTCCATTCGTCGGGAGTGAGGTCCAGCAGCCAGTTCATTTGCGGTGTTAGGTCTTTCTCAGTTGCTCGGCGCGAGCACCGTAAAACCCTGTTCCTTGAAGAGCGCGGCGGCCTTGGCTGACTCGACGCATTTCAGGAAGGCAGCCGTATCCTTGTCCTTCGAATCCGCGGTCTGGGCAATCGGGTAGATGATCGGCGGGTGCGAATCCTCGGGGAAGGTGCCGACGACCTTGACGCCCTTTTCGGCATGGGCGTCGGTGGCGTAGACGATGCCGAGCGCGGCCTCGCCCGTCGACACCAGCT
>NZ_RZST01000696.1:0-775 GCF_003997575.1 Mesorhizobium sp. M1A.F.Ca.IN.022.07.1.1 | reverse complement strand
GATTGAGACTGCGATGGCCGGACCGATCAAACTGCTCAGCGTCGGCGCGTTCACCCTCGACACGATCCTGCGTCTCGAGACGCTGCCCGCGCATCAGGGCAAGTTCATCGCCAGCGACGGTGTCCAGATCGCCTCCGGCATGGCGACGAGTGCGGCGTGCGCCGCGCATCGCCTCGGCGCCGATGTGTCGCTTTGGGCGAGCGCGGGAGACGATGCGGTCGGCGACCGGCTGATCGCCGAGATCGAGGCGGAAGGCGTCGATTGCAGCCTGGTCCGCCGCGTCGCCGGCGCGCGCTCGGCGCTGGCCGCGATCCTGGTGGATGCCCATGGCGAGCGCATCATCGTGCCCTTCTATGACAGCAGGGCGCAAGCCGATCCCGACACGCTGCCGCTTGCCGAACTTTCCGCCTTCGACGCCGTGCTGGTGGACGTCCGATGGCCGGGCGCCGCGGCACTTGCCTTGGCGGCCACGCGGGACGCCGGCCGTCCGGCGATCCTCGACGCCGACACCGCGCCGGTCGACGTGCTCGAGCGGCTTTTGCCGTTGGCCTCGCACATCGTCGCCTCGGAGCCGGCGGCGCGGATCGTCTGCGGCCATGCGCTCGATCCGGAAAGCGCATGCGCCGATCTCGCCTCGCGCACCGACGCCTTCGTCGCGGTGACGGGCGGCGCTGCCGGAACCTGGTGGCATGATCGGGGAACCGGTCGCGTCCGGCATGTCGAGGCGCCGAAGGTCAAGGCGGTCGACACGCTCGCCGCCGGCGACGTCTTCCAC
>NZ_RZST01000695.1:0-776 GCF_003997575.1 Mesorhizobium sp. M1A.F.Ca.IN.022.07.1.1 | reverse complement strand
CCTGGGAACTGCCGGCGCCTGTCGAGCACGCGTGGTTTAAAGGGCCGATCCAAAGAAGAGCGGCGACTACTCCGGTCCGTGCATCCGCCGAGGCGAGCGCGGACCCGAAGTCGGAGGTTATCGAGGCGCTGCGCTGGACCCGGCAGTTGCTGGCGACCGGAAAAGGGCAACCGCAGGACATCGCGATCGCTGCGACTTCGACACAGGATTGGGACGATCATTTTCTGGCTTATGCGAGAAGCGCCGGGTTGCCGTTGCATTTCTCTCATGGGGTGCCCGCTTTGAGCACGCCGGAGGGCCAGGCCTGTGCCGCCCTGGCCGACATTCTCGCAAACGGGCTCAACCAGGAACGGGTCTGGCGCTTAATCCGGCGCCTCCCCGCGCACCCGTTCGCCAGCCGGCTTCCGCCGGACTGGTTCGCCGCAATCCCGCGAAGCGCCGGCTTGCGCAGCCTCGACCAGTGGCGAGAAGTCCTGGCCGCGGCGAGGCCGCGGCGAGACGATGGCGAATTGGCCGAGCAAATCCTGCTTCCCGTTCTCGAAGTTCTCGCGCGCGGCACCGACATAGCGGCACAGGCAGGAGCGCGGTTGCTAAGCGGCGCCAGCCTGGCGATGTGGGAGGAGGCTCTGCGAAGCGCGCCAGCACAAGCCATCGCGCTCTCCTTGCAAGCGCTGCGCGTTGCCGACCTGCGTGATCCGGCCAACAGCGTCGTCTGGTGCCCCGCATCACAACTGGCCGCATGTCCGCGCCCGTATACGCGGCTGCTCGGCCTCACC
>NZ_RZST01000694.1:0-794 GCF_003997575.1 Mesorhizobium sp. M1A.F.Ca.IN.022.07.1.1 | reverse complement strand
GAGCTTTACTGCGCCGACCTGGGCTATGACCGGATCGGGATCATGAGGCGCGCACCAAAATCTGCGTTGCGAGCCTTGGAGGCAAAGAAATTCGCAGTCGAAGATTATCGCTGTCTTCAAGGCCTTCCCGCCAATTCGAAGATGGGACCTGCGTCAAACTGGAAGTAGATTCTAAAATGAAGAAGCGGAGCAATGGCCCCGCTTCAGTGTCTGATATGTGCCCCGCTCAGTGCAGGCGGCCGCTGGCGTGGGCCAGCATCGTGTAGACCTTGCCGGTGTCCGACGTGAGATAGGTTTGCGCCATGATGTTGTCGCGGTCGTTGCGCGACACATCCTTGAGCAGCTTCTCGAAATCGTCGCAGTAGCGGTCGACGGCGGCGCGGAACTCGGCCTCGGCCTGATACTTGCGGCGGATCTCGTCGAAGGTCTGCTGGCCCTTCAGCGTGTAGAGCCGGCGCGTGAACACGTCGCGCTCGCCGCGGCGGTAGCGGTTCCACAGCTCGATCGAGGCGTCATGGTCGATGGCGCGGGCGATGTCGACGGACAGCGAATTGAGCGATTCCATGACATGCAGCGGCGAACGCTGGGCAGGGGTGGCGCGCGGTGCTTCCGCGGGCGTCGCCGGCTTCAGCTCTTCCTCGCGCGAGGCGTTGGTCAGGAGATCGCGCACCCAGCCGCCCTGCTGCGTGCGGCCGTTCGGATCGCGGCGCGGCGCTTCCGCCGGGCGCTCGAGATCGAGGGTGCCGCGCAGCGTCGTCTCGCCGAGCGGTGCCTGCGGCGCCGGGCGCTCCGGC
>NZ_RZST01000693.1:0-802 GCF_003997575.1 Mesorhizobium sp. M1A.F.Ca.IN.022.07.1.1 | reverse complement strand
AAGGGTTATATCTGGGTGCTGCAGAAGGCGAGGGGATAGCAGCTGTCACTCAACACGCGAGCTATTTCTGAGACCTGGTTTTACCGCGTTCGGGATCGACGGTGTCCCTGGCCGAAGCTACAGTGGCGGCCCTCGACACCATCGAGCCTGCCCGGAGCGCCCATGGACAGCCGCCTCGACCGCATGATCGCCCGCCTCACCACCCAGCGCCGGGCGCTGGAGCGGGCGGCGGAGGAGACCCGGGACTTGCCCGGCCCGGTGCTGGAGATCGGCCTGGGCAAGGGCCGCACCTACAGCCATCTGCGCAAGCTGTTCCCGGACCGCCGGATCATCGCCTTCGACCGCGACCTGCACGCCCCGGCTGATGCGGCGCCGGCCGGCGCCGACCTTGTGCTGGGCGATTTCCGCGAAACGCTGTCCGCCTTGTCCGGCTGCGCGCCCGCAGCCTTGGCCCATGCCGATTTCGGCAGTGAGGACCGCGCCCGCGACACCGCCCAGGCCGGCTGGCTGGCGGCGCTCATCGATGCGTTGATGGCACCGGGTGGCCTAGTGGTCAGCGACCGGGCGATGCAGTCGCCGCGCTGGACCCCCTTGCCCTTCGACACGCCGGACTGGCCTTATTTCCTCTGGCGCGTGAACTAGCCGCCACCACAGCTCACTTCACATCCGGCATCCGTTTCCGCGGCTTCGTCGGCCGGGCGGTCAAGGCCAACATGCTGCTCATAGTCGAATGCCGCCACTGCTACCACGCCGGCCGCTTCAAGGCGAACGACGTGGCCAAGGTGGTCGGCTGGAACAAGCC
>NZ_RZST01000692.1:0-805 GCF_003997575.1 Mesorhizobium sp. M1A.F.Ca.IN.022.07.1.1 | reverse complement strand
TCCTGCATCGTGCTGAAGAAAGGCGCCGATGGCGCCACTTATCACGACCGCAAGGGCACGCTCGCCATGCCCGGCTTTGTGGTCGAGGAAGTCGATCCGACCGGCGCCGGCGATTGCTTCGGCGCCGCCTTCGTTTCCTTCTGGCTGCGCGGTGCCTCGCCCGCCGATGCACTGCGCATCGCCAATGCCTGCGGCGCGCTCGCCGTTACCCGCAAGGGGCCGATGGAAGGCATTCACCGGCTCGCCGACGTCGAGGCCTTCATCGCAAAAGCGACCGCACGCGCATGACCGGCGCCACGGCAAGATTTGCTGGCATCGCCGCTCGCCGCGCGGCAGGCGCGAAGGGCGGCATCGCCTCGATCTGTTCGGCGCACCCGCTGGTGATCGAAGCGACGCTCCGCCACGGCGCGAGGAATGGCGCCGATGTGCTGATCGAGGCGACCTGCAACCAGGTCAATCACGAGGGCGGCTATACCGGCATGACCCCGGCCGCCTTTCGAGCCTTCGTCGAGACGCAAGCAGGCAGGACCGGCTTTCTGTTCGACCGGCTGATCCTCGGCGGCGATCACCTCGGCCCGAATCCGTGGAAGCATCTGCCCGCGGCGGAAGCGATGAACAAGGCGGCGGCGATGATCGACGCCTATGCCTCCGCCGGCTTCACCAAGCTGCATCTCGACACCAGCATGGCTTGTGCCGACGATTCCGTGGCACTCGCCGACGAGACGATTGCCGCGCGCGCGGCCGAGCTTGCGGCGGTTGCCGAGGCGGCGGTCGCCCGCTCGGGTGATGAAAAACCCGTCTACAT
>NZ_RZST01000691.1:0-807 GCF_003997575.1 Mesorhizobium sp. M1A.F.Ca.IN.022.07.1.1 | reverse complement strand
TCGCCGCGCTCTGGATGCGCTTCGGATTGGCGATCAGGATGACGCGTGGATCCTCCGCAGCGAGTTCTTCGACGATGCCTTGTGTGCCATCGGTGCTGCCGCCGTCGGCCACGACGATGCGCGCGCCGAGCCGCGCCGCGGCCGGCCGCAGCCGCTGGAGCAGCCCGCCGATATGAGCGGCCTCGTTGAGGCACGGGATGACGATCAGGCTCGATGCCGTCGTGCGCGTCATCGGGTTTTGTCCATTCTTAGCCATCCTATGCCAGCGCCTCGGTCGCAAAGCTCCCGCGACCGGCGGTCAGGCCGCGCAGCTTGTCGACAAAAGCCAGGCAATCGCTGCGGTCGTAGCTCCAAGTCCGCGGATTGCGTGCCAGCACCCGCGACTTCAGCTTGCCGAAGTGTTCCTGACCCATTCGGCCGAGCGCGGTGTCGAGTCCTTCGGACGTCGCCTCGGACAAAAGCACACCGATGTCCTGCTGCTTGAGGAACCGGCCGGTTTCGGTGCTCGCCATCGAGATCGGCACGGCGCCGAAGCGGCAGCCTTCGTAGAGGCGGTTGGGAAGCAGCCATTCGGAATTCTGGCCCTGCTCGAAGAAATCGATCGCCCAGGAGAAATGCACCTCGCGGTAGATCGCCGCCATGTCCTCCGGATTGCGATAGGGACCGCGGAAGGAAAGCCAGGGCTCGGCTTCGACAAAGGCATGAAAATCCGGGAATTCGGAGAGCGCGGGACGCCCCCTGAGCACCACTTCAAAGCGTCCGTCTTGCCGGCGGGTGAACTCGGCCAGGAGTTCCAGCGAGCGCCGG
>NZ_RZST01000690.1:0-822 GCF_003997575.1 Mesorhizobium sp. M1A.F.Ca.IN.022.07.1.1 | reverse complement strand
GATCCATGCCTCGCTCGCCGACGTTCCGGCCGAGCTGTTCGGACGCGAGGACCTCATTGTGGAAAAATTCATTCCCGAGCCTGAGCCGGATGGCTTTGCCGCCCGTTTCTGGCTGTTCTGCGGTGAGCGCGAGCGCTGTACACGCCATGTCTCGCCGCAGAGCCTGGTCAAGGGCGACGACACGATCCGTCGCGAGGCGGTTCCGGTGCCGGACGAGCTTCGCGCGCTAAGGCGCAAGCTGGGCTTCGACTACGGAAAGTTCGATTTCGTCATGCATGAGGGCAGGGCGGTGCTGCTCGATGCCAACAAAACGCCTGGACGCGCCCGCAATCTGTCGAGCTTCATCGCCGCCGGCAATGCCAATCTTGCCGACGGCTTCGAAGGGTTGATCCGCCAACACGCTTAGATATTCATGCCGCCCGAGACCTCGATGCGCTGGGCGTTGACCCAGCGATTGTCCTCCGACAGCAGCGAGGCGATCATCGGCCCGATATCGTCGGCGACGCCGGCGCGGCCGAGCGCCGTCATGCCAGCCACGACGCGGTTGATCTCGGCGTCGTCGCGCACATGGCCGCCGTTGAAGTCGGTGGCGATGGCGCCGGGCGCCACGGTGTTGGCGGTGATGCGGCGCTGGCTGAGCTCCTTGGCGAGGTAGCGCGTGAACACCTCGATGCCGCCCTTCATCATCGCATAGGCGGCCGAGCCCGGAACCGAGAAGCGCGCCAGCCCGCTCGACACGTTGACGATGCGGCCGCCATCGTTGATCAGCGGCAGCAGCGCCTGGGTTAGGAAGAACACGCCTTTGAGATGGATGTTCATCAG
>NZ_RZST01000068.1:0-20515 GCF_003997575.1 Mesorhizobium sp. M1A.F.Ca.IN.022.07.1.1 | reverse complement strand
TGCCTACCAGCCGATCGTGCGGCTGGAGGATGGCAGCGTCGCCGGCTTCGAGGCGCTGCTCAGATGGGATCATCCGCGGCGCGGCATGATCCCGCCGGGAGACTTCATCCAGGTGGCTGAGAATTGCGGCCTGATCGTGCAGCTCGGCCTGTTCGCCATGCAGCAGGCGGCCGAGGATCTGGCGGCCTGGCAGAAGCAGATCGGCGACGCGCCGCTGTCGGTTTCGGTCAACCTCTCCAGCCGGCAGCTCATCCGCCGCGACCTGGTCAGCGACGTGCGCTCCGTCATTGCGCGGGCCAACTTGAAGCCGCGCTGCTTCCGGCTCGAACTCACCGAATCGCTGGTGATGGACAATCCCGAGCAGACCGCGCATGTGCTGACCAAGCTTAAGCAACTCGGCATCGGACTGTCGCTCGACGATTTCGGCACCGGCTATTCATCGCTCTCCTACCTGACGCGCTTCCCCTTCGACACGATCAAGATCGACAAGAGCTTCGTCGACGACGCAACGCCGAAACGTGCGGTGCTGCTCAAGTCCATGGTCAACATGGCCCATGAGCTTGGCCTGTCGGTCGTCGCCGAAGGCATCTCCGACGAGAGCGACGCGCTGGAGCTGCGCCAGATGGGCTGCGAATATGTCCAGAGCTTCATGTTCGGCGCGCCGATGCCCGGCGAACTGGTGCTGAAGACGCTGAGGGAGCAATACCCGCTCACGCAGGCTTAGAGGGCTTTGCTTCGGTGCTTACGAACTGCGGTGACCTTCCAACTCGTCATCACCCTAATCGCTCAGAGCGCCGCCATTCCTCGGAGGTGATGACGAAGCCAAGGCGGGGTTCGACTGATCCCGCAGCAAAGGCGTTTAAGCGTGCCCCGCGGCGACGCTCAAATGGGCGAGATCGATGCCGATCGAGGCAAGGATGCGATCGTATTTGCGCTCGATGTCGGCGTCGAAGAGCAGCTCAGGCGTCGCCGGGCAGGTCAGCCAGCCATTCTCGGCGATCTCGCTTTCGAGCTGGCCGGCGCCCCAGCCGGAATAGCCGAGCGCCATCAGCGCATGACGCGGGCCGCGACCCGTCGAGATGGCGCGCAGGATGTCGACCGTGGCGGTCAGGCAGATGTCGTCGGAGACGTTGAGCGAAGATTCC
This sequence comes from Mesorhizobium sp. M1A.F.Ca.IN.022.07.1.1, assembly GCF_003997575.1. Taxonomy (NCBI): domain Bacteria; kingdom Pseudomonadati; phylum Pseudomonadota; class Alphaproteobacteria; order Hyphomicrobiales; family Phyllobacteriaceae; genus Mesorhizobium; species Mesorhizobium sp. M1A.F.Ca.IN.022.07.1.1. Next base: position 19,370 of record NZ_RZST01000068.1, on the reverse strand, counting down.
ACGCGATAGTCGCCGGAATGCAGCACAAAGCCGCGGCTGCGGTCGACGGGCCCGCCATTGCGCACGACGAAATCGCGGGCATGCGCCGGCAAGCGGATTGCTTCCTGCTCGTTCACGATGCCAAGCTGCACCAGAAGGTCGGGGAACAGCATCTGCTGCGTTTGATTGATGATCAGGCCCATAGCGCCCTCGTCGCTGTGGGCGCAGATATAGATGACGGAGCGCGTGAAGCGGTCGTCCTTCATGCCGGGCATGGCAATCAGGAACTGATCGTCGAGAAAGCCGCGTCCGGCCGTCTTCTTTTTGTGACGCAACAAGTCCATGGAGCTGAGGGTAACCCGTTTCCGCGGCGCCGAAAAGATGGTCAGGCTGCCCGATGTCACGCAAATATGATACCTGCAGGAACATGAAACCATTGCGCGGCCAAGAACGGGCGATCAAATCACCGTCATGCGATACCTGAATATTGTGGCGCTCGGCGCCGTCGTCGGCCTGGCAGCGGGGCAGCCGGCCGAGGCATCATCCTCGGCCTGGTACAACAGCGAAGGCGGCAAGGTGAGGCTGGTGACCAGCGGCAAGCCGGACGAGGCGGGCAAGATCCACGGCGTGCTCGACATCGCGCTGAAGCCAGGCTGGAAAACCTATTGGCGCGATCCCGGCGACGCCGGTGTGCCGCCGCAGATCGACATCTCGGCCAGCACCAACATCGCAGATGCAAAGCTGTCGTTTCCGCCGCCGCAGCGCCACGACGACGGCTACGGCAAATGGGCCGGCTATGACCGTCCCGTATCGCTGCCGGTGACCTTCACGCTGTCGGCGCCCGACCAGCCGGCGACGATCGATGCCAACGTCTTTCTCGGCATATGCGAGACGATCTGCATTCCGGTGCAGACGCGGCTCAGCCTCGATCCTGCTTCCGATCCGAACAACGCCACCGACGCGGCGCTGGTGAAGACTGCGCTTGCAACGCTCCCCGGCCCGGCGCGATCTGATTTCGGCATCCGCGTGCTGCCCGGCGATCACGAGACGCTCATCGTCGAGGCGCATTCGCCCGGCGATGCCGAGTCCGTCGACTTTTTCATCGCGGGGGAGCGCGACTATATGTTCGGCGCGCCGGTGCGCAGCGAGAAGGACGGCAAGCTTGTTTTCACCGTGCCGATCCTCGACCGGCCGTCGGCGACGCCCACGGACGGCGGGCTCTACTACACGCTGACAAGCGCCGAAGGTGCGGTGGACGGATTGCTGCCTTTCCCTTGAGCCAATTCGTCGTGGAGCCGCAATTGCGGATGGAAAACCGCTGGGCACTTTTCCTGGCATTGCTCTGAACGGTTGCGGAATGCGGCCCGGTTCGATATCGCAGGCACAGATCCTTCCCAATCTCCCAAACGAGGAAACCATGACCATTTCGGTTGGCGAAAAACTGCCCGAAGCGATTTTCAAGGTGATGACCGCCGATGGCGCCAAGCCGATGACCAGCGCCGAGATTTTCGCCGGCAAGAAGGTGGTGCTGTTCGGCGTTCCCGGCGCCTTCACGCCAACCTGCAGCAACAATCATCTGCCGGGCTATCTCGAGAACCACGACGCCATCGTGGCGCGCGGCGTCGACACTATCGCGGTCGTCTCGGTCAACGACGTCCATGTCATGGGCGCCTGGGCACGTTTCACCGGTGGCGAAGGCAAGATCCTCTATCTCGCCGACGGCAGCGGAGACTTCGCCAAGTCGGTCGGACTTGACAATGACCTTTCCGCGAACGGCATGGGGCTGCGCTCGAAGCGCTTTTCGATGATCGTCGATGACAGCAAGGTCGTGGCTCTCAATGTCGAAGCCAAGCCAGGTGTCGACGAGAGCGGGGCGGCCAAAATCCTCGAGCAGCTCTGATGCTCGACATTGTCTGGCGCGCCATCGCGATCGGCATCGGCGCCACGGTCTTCATGGACGTCTGGGCGATTATCCTCAACAAGGCGTTCGGGCTGCCGCGGCCGAATTGGGGCATGGTCGGCCGCTGGGTCCGGCATCTGCCCGAGAAGGTCTTCCATGACGATATCAGTCAGGCCGCGCCGTATACGCATGAAAAGGCGCTGGGCTGGGCATTCCACTATCTCGTCGGAATTCTCTACGGCGTGATCCTGGTCGTGCTGGCGGGAACGGGCTGGCTGGCGGCGCCGACCTTCCTGCCGGCCTTCGTTCTCGGCATCGTCACCGTCGGCGCCGGCTGGTTCCTGCTGGCGCCCGGCATGGGTGCCGGCTGGGCAGCATCCAGGACGCCCAACCCGATGCTGGTGCGCGCGCTCAACCTCGTCTCGCACACGGTCTTCGCCCTCGGCCTGTTCTCCACGGCGCTGGCGATCCGGTAGAGAACGTCAGGCGCGTCAATAGCTCTGGGTCGAGCGTCGGGGCGCGGGCTTCCTGGCCGGAGCACCAGCCTTCTGCGGCGCAGCCGCAACCGGTGCCGGCCGCGCCTGCTTCGGCTTGAACGGCGCCATGCCTTGCCTTGCCAGTTCGTCGGCGCGCTCGTTCTCCGGGTGGCCGGCATGGCCCTTCACCCAATGCCAGATAACCTTGTGTCGCCTGTTGGCCTCGTCGAGCGCCTGCCAGAGCTCACCGTTCTTGACCGGCTTCCTCTCGCCGGTCTTCCAGCCGTTCTTCTTCCAGCCATGGATCCATTTGGAAATGCCGTCCATGACGTATTTGCTGTCGGTATAGAGATCGACCGTGCAGGGTTCCTTCAGCGCATCGAGCGCGCTGATGGCGGCAAGCAGTTCCATGCGGTTGTTGGTGGTCTCGGCCTCGCCGCCCGACAGCTCCTTGGTGATGCCGTTATAGCGCAGCACCGCGCCCCAGCCGCCCGGCCCGGGATTGCCCGAGCAGGCGCCGTCGGTGAAGATCTCGATTTGCTTGTTCATGTCAGTCCGTATTCGGATGGAGACTTAATCGCCCGGTGGAAGCGCATGCGGCGGATATATTCGGTCGGATCGCGCTTCATCACCAGCCCGCCGTTGGGAATGGTCAGCCAATCATAGAGCCTGGTCAGCATGAAGCGTAGCGCCGAGCCGCGCGCCAGCATCGGCAGCGCCGCTTTTTCCTCGCCCTCAAGCGGCCTCACCGACTGGTAGCCGGCAAGCAGCGCGGCCCCTTTGGTGAGGTTGAAGGAAAAGTCCTTCTCGAAGCACCAGGCGTTGAGGCACGTGGCGACATCATAGGCATAGAGGTCGTCGCAGGCGAAATAGAAATCGATCAGCCCCGACAGCTTCTCGCCAAGGAAGAAGACATTGTCCGGGAAGAGATCCGCGTGGATGATGCCTTGTGGCAGGCGGGTCGGCCAGTTGCGCCCAAAATCGAGGAAGTCCGCGTCGACTTCGGCCGCGAGCCCCAGCTCGACCTCGTCGGCGCGGTCGCGCGACGCCGCCCAGAGCTTGCGCCAGCCGTCGATGGCAAGCGCGTTCGGCCGCTTCATCGGGAAATCCCGCCCGGCGAGATGGAGCGCGGCCAACGCCTTGCCGACCTCGCCGCAATGCGCTGCCGTCGGGCGCCTCAGCGACAGGCCCTCGAGGAAGGTGATGATGACCGCCGGGCGCCCGGCGAGAGTGCCGATGACGGTTCCGTCATGCGCGGTGACCGGAAGCGGGCAGGAAATGCCTTTTCGCGCGAGATGGCCCATCAGGCCGAGGAAAAAGGGCAGATCGGCCTTGTCGACGCGCTTCTCGTAGAGCGTCAATATGTAGGAACCGGTGGAAGCATGGACGAGAAAATTCGAGTTCTCGGTCCCTTCGGCGATGCCCTTGTAGGACAGGAGCTCGCCCACCGGATAGGCTTTCAGAAACGCGCTGAGCTCGTTTTCGTTGACGTCGGTGTAGACGGCCATCTGGGTTTACGCGGCTCCGTTGACGAAGGCCATGTCAGCCGCCGTCAGTTCGACATCGCGCAACACCCGCATCACCGGAAAATCCTCCGTTTCCGTGGCCGTGATGGCCAGATCGATGGTGACGTCGAAGCGTTGCCGGAACGCGTCGATGATCTCGTCGACGATGATTTCCGGCGCCGAGGCGCCGGCCGACAGGCCGAGCGTCGAAATCCTGCCGATCTCATCCCACGGAATTTCGGAGGCCCGCTGCACGAGAAGCGACATCGCGGCGCCCGCGCGCTCCGCCACTTCGACAAGACGCCGCGAGTTGGACGAGTTCGGCGCGCCGACGACGAGGAAAAGGTCGGCACCGGCGGCCGTCTCCTTCACCGCCTCCTGGCGGTTGGTGGTGGCGTAGCAGATGGATTCGGCGGCCGGGGCGTGAAGCTCGGGGAAACGCTCTTGCAGCGCCCGGATGATGCCGGCGGTGTCCTCGACCGACAGCGTCGTCTGGGTGACAAAGCCAAGCGCCGCCGGGTCTGCCGGCACGAAGCTTGCCGCATCCGCCTCGGTCTCGATAAGGGTCACGGCTCCTTCCGGCAACTGGCCCATCGTGCCGATCACTTCCGGATGGCCGGCATGGCCGATCAGGAGCACATGGCGGCCGAGCCGCTGGTGCCGCATCGCCTGCTTGTGCACCTTCGACACCAGCGGACAGGTGGCATCGAGGTAGAACAGGTTGCGCGCCTCGGCGTCGGCCGGCACCGATTTTGGCACCCCATGCGCGGAAAAGACGACCGGCGACTGACGATGCTCGGGTGGGATCTCGGACAATTCCTCGATGAACACCGCGCCCAGGCTCTGCAGCCCCTCGACGACGTAGCGGTTGTGCACGATCTCATGGCGGACATAGACCGGCGCGCCGTATTTCTTCAGCGCCAGCACGACGATCTGAATGGCGCGGTCGACGCCGGCGCAGAAGCCGCGCGGCTGGCAAAGCCTGATCGTCAGCGGTGGCTTTTTTTCAATCATCAAAACGGGCCGGTTCAGTCGGAAAGCTGAAGGCGAAATGAGGCGTGCACCCCTGCCCTGTCAAGAGCGGCGCTCACTCCTCCTTCGCCGGGCGGCGAAGCCTGAGGATCAGCACCGCGGCAAGGGCGGCGGCAAGGCCATACCAGGTGACGGCATATTGCAGGTGGTTGTTCGGCAGATCGATGATGGTGACGCCGCCGACCGGCAGACCGCCGGGGTTAGGAGTCTTGTCGGCATCGATGAAGAAGGGCACCAGCACGGCTCCCGCTGGCAGACCGGCGCTCGAGGCCATGACGTCGCGGTCCTTCCAGTAGAAGATGTTCTTGGCGACGTCGTTGTCGGGCAGCATCATCGAGGGTTTTTCGGGCAGCGGATTGCGGGCAAGCCCGGTCACCGTCACCGTGCCGGCGACCTCGCCCTGCTTCCGCTTGGCCGGATCCTTGAGATCGTAAGGCACGAAGCCGCGGTTGACGAGTACGAAGCGGCCGTCGTCGAGCCGCAGGGGCGTGTAGACATTGAAGCCCGTGTCGCCTTCCCAAGTGGCGAAGAAATGTCGTTCGCCCTGGTGCAGGAAAGTGCCGGTCACCGTAACCGGCGTGTAGTCGACATCGTGTGTGGCGGCGAATTCTTTCTCGACATCGGTCAGTGGCAACGGTGCCGCATGGGTGCGCTTGTCGATGGTATCGATCAGCCCTTCCTTCCAGTGCAAGCGCTGGACCTGCCATGTGCCGAGGCCGAGGAGAATGGCGAACAGGACAAGGCCGAGCCCAAGCAGCAGTGCCGAGCGCGGCCGCGAAGCGCCGGCAGTCGAGGAGGTCGCATCGCTCATTGGCCGCTGTCCAGCCTGCCTTCCGCGGCCTTCTTGGAATATTGCAGGGTGATCAGCACGCCCTTGATCAGGCGCAGCGCCGCCAGGCTCAGCACCAGCGCCAGCGGTATCCACAAAATGAAATGCAGCCAGAGCGGCGGGCTCAGCGTCACTTCCATCCACAGCGCCAGGCCGACGACGATGAAGCCGATGATGAGGATGACGAAGACCGCCGGACCGTCGCCGGCATCGGCAAAGGAATAGTCGAGGCCGCAATTATAGCAGCGCTTGCCGACGGTGAGGAAGCCGGAGAACAGCTTGCCCTCGCCGCAGCGCGGGCAATGGCCGCGCAGCCCGGCCGAGATCGGGTCGACGGGTGGCCAGATCGCCTTGTCTTCGCTCATGTCAGCACCGTAGACCCGTTCGGTCAAAAAGATAAGGCGGCCACGTCGCCGCAGCCGCCTCGTGAACTCAATCCAAAGGGTCTCAGTGGGCTTCGATTACCGCGCCGCTCGAGGCCCAGACATAGATCGCGGTGAACAGGAACAGCCAGACCACGTCGACGAAATGCCAGTACCAGGCGGCCGCCTCGAAGCCGAAATGCTGCTTCGGGGTGAAATCGCCCCGCATCGCCCGGATCAGGCAGACGAGCAGGAAGATGGTGCCGATGATGACGTGGAAGCCGTGGAAGCCAGTCGCCATGAAGAAGGTGGCGCCGTAGATCGAGTCCTTGAAGCCGAACGGAGCGTGCATGTACTCGTAGGCCTGCACCATGGTGAACAGCATGCCGAGGCCGACGGTTAGGATCAGGCCGTTGATCAGGCCCTTGCGGTCGCCGTGCAGCAGCGAGTGGTGCGCCCAGGTCACCGTCGTGCCCGACAAAAGCAGGATGATGGTGTTGTAGAGCGGCAGGTGGAAGGGATCGAGAACCTCCAGACCTTTTGGCGGCCAAACGCCGCCCGTGAAGGTGGTGCGGGCATATTGCGCGGCCTCGCCCGGGAATAGGCTGGCGTCGAAGAAGGCCCAGAACCAGGCGACGAAGAACATCACCTCGGAGGCGATGAACATGATCATGCCGTAGCGCAGGTGCAGCGAAACGACGCGCGTGTGGTGGCCCTCATGCGCTTCCTTGATGGTGTCCGACCACCAGGCGAACATCGTGTAGAGCACGATGATCAGGCCGATGAAAAACAGCCACGGATTGGCGATGTTGTGGCCGAATATTGGGAAGCTGCCGGCCTTCAGATACTGCATCAGGCAAACGCCGCCGACGGCCGTGACCAATGCGCCGATCGAGCCCAGGAAAGGCCAAGGGCTGGGATTGACGAGATGGTAGTCGTGGTTCGGTTTTGCGTGCGCGTCTGCCATATCAACCCCCGAGGCTTGCTTCGGAATCTGGAACTTTGTTGCTGCTGCCAGCGGCCGGCGCGGACGACGCGACTGGCTGCTTCTTTTCGACCGGGAACATGGTGTAGGACAGGGTGATGGTCTTCAAGTCCTTCAGTTCCGGCACGTTGACGATGTCTGGATCGACATAGAACACGACCGGCATGTCCAGCGTCTCACCGGGCTTGAGCGTCGTGTCGGTGAAGCAGAAGCACTCCACCTTGTTGAAATAGGCGCCGGCCATTTCCGGCTGCACGTTGAAGGAGGCGCGCCCGGTGATGGGGCGATCGAACTTGTTGGTGGCGCTGTAATGCGCCTGCGTGGTCTCGCCGATCTTGATCGTCACCGAGCGCGCGACGGGCTCGAACTGCCACGGAATGCCGTTGGTGTTGGCGTCGAAGCGGATGGTGATGTCGCGGTCGAGCACGCGACCGGCATATTGCTTCTCGACGCGCTGCGTCGTGCCGCCATAGCCGGTGACCTGGCAGAACATCTTGTAGAGCGGGACCGCCGCATAGGCCATGCCGACCATGCCGGTGAAGAAGGCAAGGCAGACCGCCACGACGATGCGGTTGCTGTTCTTCCCGATGGGTCCGGTCTCGCCGCTCATCGCCGCCTCACATCAAATTCGTCGGTATCAGGCCGGAGGCATGGTGGCCGAAGCGCACGATGGTGGCGATGTAGAAGATGATGACGAGCGCGGCCAGCGCGACGCCGATGGCAACGGAGCGGCTGCGCCGCGCCTTCCGCTGGCGTTCGGTCAAGGTGACCAGTTCGAGGTTCTTGTCGGCCACGATCATGCTCCCCCCATGACGAGGGCACGCCCGACCACGCTGTCGACGAGATAGGCGGCAAAGATTGCGAAGAGATAGAGCAGCGAAAAGCCGAACAGCGCCTTGGCCGGCTTCATCGCGCGGTCGGCATCGCTCATGCCCAGCACCTTCCAGGCATACCAGACGAAGCCCAGGCCGAGCAGAACGGAAACCGCTCCATAGGCGGCGGTGGTGTAGCCGAGCAGCCATGGCAACACGCCGACCGGCGCCAGGACTAGCGCGTAGGCAAAGATCTGGCGGCGGGTCGAGGCGTGTCCGGCGACGTTCGGCATCATCGGGATGCCGGCGCGGGCGTAGTCGTCCGACTTGAACAGCGCCAACGCCCAGAAATGCGGCGGCGTCCACAGGAAAATGATCAGGAAAAGAATCAGGCTTTCGAGGCTGACCGATCCGGTCACCGCCGCCCAGCCGATCACCGGCGGGATGGCGCCGGCGGCGCCGCCGATGACGATGTTCTGCGGCGTCCAGCGCTTCAGCCACATCGTGTAGATCACGGCGTAGAAGAAGATGGTGAAGGCAAGAAGCGCCGCCGACAGCCAGTTGATGAGCACGCCCAGCGTCATCACCGACAGCGCGGAGAGCACGAGCCCGAAGCTCAGCGCCTCACCCGGCGTGACGCGCCCGGCCGGCACCGGACGGCTCGCTGTCCTGGTCATCACCGCGTCGATATCGGCGTCGTACCACATGTTGAGCGCGCCCGAGGCGCCGGCGCCGATGGCAATCGCCAGGATCGCGATCACCGCCAGCAGCGGATTGATGGCGACCGGCGCCGCGACCATGCCGACAAAGGCCGTGAAGACGACCAGCGACATCACGCGCGGCTTGAGGAGGGCGAAGAAATCGCCCGCGGTGGCTTCCGACATGCGAAAGCCAACTTCCTCCATCAATTTGTGGTCGGCAAGGGCCATGCGTACTTAAAGTCCATCATTCCGTTGGCCAAGACCGCCGGGCGAGCAGGCGGTCCTGTATCTGCGGCCTTACTTGATCTTCGGCAGCTGTTCCCACTGGTGGAACGGCGGCGGCGACGGCAGCTGCCATTCGAGCGTGGTGGCACCCTCGCCCCACGGATTGGCGCCCGCGACGCGCTTCTTCTGGAAGGCCTCGAACACGCCATAGAGGAAGATCGCAACGCCGACGGCGGCGATGTAGGAGCCGTAGGACGAGATCATGTTCCAGCCGGCAAACGCATCCGGATAGTCGACAGTGCGGCGCGGCATCCCGGCAAGGCCGAGGAAGTGCTGCGGGAAGAAGATCAGGTTGACGCCGACGAAGGTGACCCAGAAGTGGGTGTTGGCGATCACCGGCGAGTACATGTAGCCGGTCATCTTCGGGAACCAGTAGTACCAGCCGGCGAAGATGGCGAACACGGCGCCCAGCGACAGCACGTAGTGGAAGTGGGCGATCACGAAATAGGTGTCGTGCAGCGAGCGGTCGAGGCCGGCATTTGCCAGCTGAACGCCGGTGACGCCACCGATCGTGAACAGGAAGATGAAGCCCAGCGCCCACAGCATCGGCGGCTTGAAGGAGATCGAGCCGCCCCACATCGTGGCGATCCAGGAGAAGATCTTCACGCCCGTCGGAACCGCGATGACCATGGTGGCGAACACGAAATAGCGCTGCGTGTCGAGCGACAGGCCGGTCGTGTACATGTGGTGCGCCCAGACGATGAAGCCGACGGCGCCGATCGCGACCATGGCGTAGGCCATGCCGAGATAGCCGAAGACCGGCTTCTTCGAGAAGGTCGAGACGATATGGCTAACGATGCCGAAGCCCGGCAGGATCAGGATGTACACCTCGGGATGGCCGAAGAACCAGAACAGGTGCTGGAAGAGCAGCGGGTCGCCGCCCTGGTCCGGCACGAAGAAGGCGGTGCCGAAGTTGCGATCGGTGAGCAGCATGGTGATGGCGCCCGCCAGGACCGGCAGCGACAAGAGCAGCAGGAAGGCCGTGATCAGCACCGCCCAGGCGAACAGCGGCATCTTGTGCATGGTCATGCCAGGCGCGCGCATGTTGAAGATGGTGGTGATGAAATTGATCGCACCGAGAATCGACGAGGCGCCGGCGATGTGGAGCGACAGAATCGCAAGGTCCATCGCGGGGCCAGGCTGGCCGGATGTCGAGAGCGGCGGATAGATCGTCCAGCCGCCGCCGACGCCGAAGGCGCCGGGCGCGCTCGGTACGAACATCGAGCCGAGCAGCAGGAGGAAGGCCGGCGGCAGCAGCCAGAAAGAGATGTTGTTCATGCGCGGGAAGGCCATGTCCGGCGCGCCGATCATGATCGGCACCATCCAGTTGGCGAAGCCGCCGATGAGCGCCGGCATCACCATGAAGAAGATCATGATCAGTCCGTGCGCGGCGCCGAAGGCATTGTACATGCTCTTGCCGCCGTCGATGGCGGCATCACCCTGCATGCCGTAGACCATCTGCGCCAGACCGCTGAAGATCTGGATGCCGGGCTCCTGCAGCTCCATGCGGATGGCGACCGAAAGCGCGCCGCCGATAATCCCGGCCATGATCGCGAAGATCAGGTAGAGCGTGCCGATGTCCTTGTGGTTGGTCGAGTAGACCCAGCGGACCCAGCCATGCGGCCTGTGGTCGTGGTGGTCGTGAGCTGCAGCCTCTGCCATATTCCGCTCCGTTCCCTAATTCTTGCTAACCCGCGGCGTCAGTTGCCGGCGGCCGCTACCTTGTTGGTACCATCGATCTCGGCCATCAGCGCCTTGTTGGCGGCGGGCACGTCGGTCTTGGCCGTCTCCAGCCAGGTCTTGAACTGCGCGTCGGAGACGACGCGAACCGCGATCGGCATAAAGGCGTGATCCTTGCCGCAGAGCTGCGAGCACTGGCCGTAATAGAGGCCTTCCTTCTCCGCCTTGAACCAGGTCTCGTTGGTGCGGCCGGGCACGGCATCCATCTTGATGCCGAAGGACGGCACGGCGAAGGAGTGGATGACGTCGGTGGCGGTGATCAGCACACGGGTCATGGTGTTGACCGGCACCACCAGCTCATTGTCGACGGCGAGCAGGCGCGGATAGAGGTTGCGGTCTTCCTTGCCGGCCTTGGCGCGGTCACCGTCCTGAAGGATCGCCGAGTTGAAGGAGAAGCTCTTGTCGACCTGGTATTCGTAGTCCCAATTCCATTGGTTGCCGGTCGCCTTGACGGTCAGCTTGGCTTCTTCCGGCGGGGTATACTGCGCGGTGAGCAGTTGGAACGAGGGGATGGCGATGAGCAGCAGCACGATGACCGGGCCGACGGTCCAGATCACCTCGATCAGCGTGTTGTGGCTGGTCCGGGAAGGAACCGGGTTGGCGCTCGCGCGGAACCGCAGGATGACATAGGCGAGCAGGACCAGCACCAGCAGGGTGATGACCACGATGAATACGAAGGTGTAGTTTCCGAACCATTCGATCTGCCGCATCATGTCGGTCGCAGGCGCCTGGAAGGCGGTTTCCCATGGCCGCGGCTGATCCGCATAGGCGGATGCGCTGGAGAGGAGCGTGCCCGCGGCCGCAGCACCTGCCAGAAGTCTGGCGCTTGCCATGAATTTTCTCATCGCCCTCTCGTCTCCCACTTCCTGCAATCGGATCGCACCAATAACGAACGACGCCGGGATGGGGAATCCCGGTCTGTCCCTAAGGTGGTTCAAACCATACTCTATTTCCCTCCGCAAGGAAGGAGCGGGCGAAACCGTGCGGCATTTTTGCGCGCAGCCCGAAGGGCATCCCCGACCATCGCCGCCCCCGCGCCGGGCGGTCGCAATTCGGGCGAATTTGCTCTGGAAAAGCGCGTAATTGCCGGTATCTGGGCGGGCTGGCGACGGTCTCGTCCTTTACTTGGCCTTGGCGCAGCTTAAAGTGCCGTGATTCGCAATGGAGCCGTTATGACTTCCTGGCTTTCGAGACCCTTGGCGAAGGTTATCTTCCTTGCCGCCTCGCTTAGCGCCAGTGTGGCGAACGCCGCGCCACCGCAGACCGCGGCGCCGCCCAGCGGCACGGTCAAGTCGACGCATGGCGCGTGGTCGATCATCTGCGACACGCCGGCCGGCGCAACCTCCGAGCAATGCGTGATGATGCAGAACGTCGTCGCCGAGGACCGTCCGGAGATGGGGCTTTCCGTCGTGGTGCTGCGCACCGCCGACAACAAGGCGGAGATCCTGCGGGTGCTGGCACCGCTCGGCGTGCTCCTGCCCAACGGGCTCGGCCTCAATGTCGACGGCAAGGACATCGGCCGCGCCTATTTCGTGCGCTGCTTCCAGGACGGCTGCTACGCGGAAGTGATCCTCGAGAAGCCACTGCTCGACACGCTGAAGAACGGCACGTCGGCCACCTTCATCGTGTTCCAGACGCCGGAGGAAGGCATCGGCATTCCGGTCGATCTGAAGGGATTCGCCGAAGGCTTCTCGGCTCTGCCCTAAGTCCAGCGGCGGCAACGCGGCCGCCAGTCGGCTCGGGGCGATGACGATCGCGTGTGAAGGCCGGCGATTGTCTTGACCTCACTTCGCCCCTACATCGGGGGAATGCGAAACCGCCAGCGGACAGCCCTGCCATGAACAGCCTGATCGGCCAATTCGACATTTCCGACGACCGCGTCAAAGAGATCGTCGCCGATACCATCAAGGGCGCCGACGACGGCGAGTTGTTCCTCGAATACAGCGAGAACGAAGCGCTGATGTTCGACAACGGCCGGCTGAAGACGGCGAATTTCAACACCGACCAGGGTTTCGGGCTGCGCGCCGTCGCCGGCGAGGCGAGCGGCTATGCCCATTCGAGCGACCTGTCGGAAGCCTCGCTGCTGCGCGCCGCCGATGCCGTCTCCGCGGTGAAGGGCGGCTATTCCGGAACGCTTGCCGCAGCGCCCGCGCGCACCAATCGCCACCTTTACGGCGACGAGAATCCCATCACCTCGCCCAGTTTCGAGGCCAAGGCGAAGCTGTTGCAGGAGATCGACGCCTGGCTGCGCGCCGCCGATCCGCGCGTGCGCCAGGTGACGGCTTCGCTCGCCGCCTCGTGGCAGCATGTCGAGATCGTGCGCGGCGACGGCCAGGCGGTGCGCGATATCCGCCCGCTGGTCAGGATGAACGTCTCGGTGGTGGTCGGCGATGGCGACCGCCAGGAGAGCGGCTCCTACGGAATGGGCGGCCGCAAGAGCTTTGGCGAGTTCCTCACCGAGGAGAGTTGGAAGCACTCCGCGCGCGAGGCGCTGCGACAGGCGCTGGTCAATCTGGAGGCCGTTCCGGCGCCGGCAGGCACATTCGACATCGTGCTTTCCAGCGGCTGGCCGGGCGTGATGCTGCACGAGGCTGTCGGCCATGGCCTCGAGGGCGACTTCAACCGCAAGAAAACATCCGCCTTCGCCGGCCTGATGGGCAGCCAAGTAGCGGCAAAGGGCGTCACCGTCGTCGATGACGGCACCATCGCCGAGCGGCGCGGCTCGCTTACCGTGGACGACGAAGGCACGCCTTCGGCGCGCAATGTGCTGATCGAGGACGGCAAGCTGGTCGGCTACATGCAGGACCGCCAGAATGCGCGGCTGATGGGCATGAAGGCGACCGGCAACGGCCGGCGCGAAGGCTATGCCCACCAGCCGATGCCGCGCATGACCAACACCTACATGACCTCGGGCGATACCGCGCCGGAAGAGATCATCGCCTCGGTCAAGAACGGCATCTATGCCGTCTCTTTCGGCGGCGGCCAGGTCGACATCACCTCAGGCAAGTTCGTGTTCGGCTGCACCGAGGCCTACATGATCGAGGACGGCAAGGTGACGCAGCCGATCAAGGGCGCAATGCTGATCGGCAACGGGCCCGACGCCATGCACCGCGTCACCATGGTCGGCAATGACATGAAACTCGACAACGGCATCGGCATGTGCGGCAAGGCCGGACAGGGCGTGCCGGTCGGGGTCGGCCAGCCGCATCTGAGGATGAACCAGATGACGGTGGGCGGCACCAGGGTTTGAGCACGCTCAATCCGGCAGGTTTGAATAGCACTCCGCCGCTTGAGTATCTTACCTGTGTCTTACACGGGGTAAGCTTGCGATGGCTGGTGCCGAAAAACTCATAACCACCGTCTCGACCAAGGGACAAGTGATCCTCCCCAGCGCGATCCGGAAACGGAGGGACTGGGGTGCGGGCACACGTCTGCAGGTCGAAGACACACCAGACGGTGTTCTTCTGAAGCAAGTGCCGGCCTTCACCCCGACGCGACCGGAAGACGTGGTTGGCCTGCTGCCGCACCGCGGCAAGCCGAAGACGCTTGAAGAGATGAACGCGAGTGTCTTTGCCGAAGCGCGGCGGCGCCATGCTCGCAATTGATCCCAACCTTGTCGTCAGATACCTGACGACGACCATCCTGAACGGTCACCTCGATCCGGCCGGAAAGCTCATACCTAGCTACCCGCCGGAGCGCGAACAAATCGTGTTAGCAGATTATTAATTGTTCAATTGCTTTGGCCGACGCTTCCGACTTAACTATCAGCAGTCTTCTCGTTGCGGTGGTGTTGGCAGTGCTGCGTTCCCCTGGCGTCCTGACCTCTTCATTCCTCCTTGGCCTTTGCTCATTGATCGGTGTGACGTCGCTTTGCGTCGACACGGCGGCGGCGCAGTCGACATTGTTCAAACGGCCATCGAGTCCGGTCGACCTGCGCTCCGCCACAGTTGGAGGACGTACCAGCGTCCCTTATGGCTGGATCGATTTCTGCCACCGCCGGCCGAAAGAGTGCAAAGTGCCTGCCCTGCAGCCGGCGAACGTCAAGCTGACCGCACAGAACATGCGAACCCTCAAGCGCATAAACCAGAAGGCGAACCGCGCCATCAAGCCCGTCAGCAACTATGATCACTGGGGCACGATGATGGACCACTGGGACTATCCGGTGGACGGCAAGGGCGACTGCAAGATCTACGCGCTCTACAAGCGCAAGCTTCTCATGGAAGCGGGATTTCCCCGCCAGGCGCTGCTGATGACGGTGGTGCGCGACCTGAACAACGAAGGCCACACCATCCTGACCGTGAAGACCGACAAGGGCGATCTCGTGCTCGACAATCTGGTCGACGAAGTCCGGCCCTGGAACGCGACCGGCTATTATTTCCTGAAGCGCCAGTCGCAGCAGAACTCGAATATTTGGGTCTCGATCAATCAGCGCGGCGGCACGCCGAAAACCTGACGGATGCCGCCAGGCTCAACCGAGCGGCCTCGACAGCCGAGGCATTCCGTTTCTGACGATTGATACGCGCGGACCGGCGCCTCTGCCTTCCACGTTCATGGCCGAAAAATCGGCTCGCAGAGGTACGCGCCGGCCTACTGGTTGCAGGCCGGCTCGCCCTGCTGTCCGCAAGAGAGCTTCTTCTTGCGCTGCGGCTTCTCCCGGGGGACACTCCGCTCTTGCATCTGCGGCCTCGGCTGCGAACGCAATTCCGAGCGAGGCTCCGATCTCTGCCGCCGCAGCACCTGCTCGTTAGGCCTTTCCTGCCTGAACTGGCGCTGCGCATTGTCGTTCGGCCTGTTGACTTTGAAATTGCGCTGGACGGTGACATCCCGGCCGGCGGAACCTTCTTCGTTCTGCAGCCGGCGCAGCGTCCTGCGCCTGTCGTTCCCGCTGGCCGAGCCCTGATTCTCGTCGGAGAACAGGGTCGGACTGTTCCTCCTGAGCCGCTTCTGCACGGCCGGTCCATTGTCGGTTGGCCCACCACTAACGGTCGGCAGTCTGCGGAACTTCTTGCTCTTGGCCGAGCCCTGGTTGTCATCGGAGAACATTTCGGGGGTGTTCTTTCTGAGCCGCTCGCGCACGCTCGGCCGGTTCTCGGCCGGCATCCGGTTGACGGTAGGCAGCTTGCGGACCTTCCTGCCCTTGTCGCTCGCGGCGGCCGAACCTTGTTCGTTCGGTTCGACCACGGACTGGCCTGCGGACAAATCCTTGCGCGTCAGCTTCCTCGGCTTGCCACCGCTCCGTTCGGATAATGCCTTGGGATTGTTCTGCCTGAACTTCTCCCGCGCGCTCTGCCCGTTGTCGGCCGGCATGCCGTTGACGGCGGGCAGGTTGCGGAGCTTTTTACCCCTCTTCCGATCTGTGTCCTGCTTCCCGGTCCGGTCAGGACCGGCATTTCCGATCGCCTCTTGGTTGCCGCCCGAGATGCCTTGCCTGCCGGGTTGCCTCTTCAATTTGTTGCCGCGCAAGTTCTGGCCGTCGGGCGCCGGCTTGCCGTTGACCAGCGGCAGCCTCTTGCCATCGGCTCCGGGCAAAGCGTGATCGGTTGAGAGCTTGCCGGTTCTGGACGAGGTCTCCGGCGAGGTGTCAGGCTGCTGGCGCTGGATAACACGCTGACCAGGCTTCGGCGGCAGGGCGCCCTGTTGCTGCTGATTGGATGTGGCCTGACGGAACTTGGCCGCCCTCTTCTGCAGAAGCGGCGGCAGGGGAACCTTGGCCGCCAGCGCATCGGCGCGGCCACCAACGGCGCCTTCCATCGTTTTCTGGGCTGTACGGCGGTCAAGCTGAACACGGGCGCTCGGCTGCGCGGCCCGATCGATGGTCTCGTTTTTGATCGTCGTGTTGATGGTGTTGATGACCGTCGTGTTGTGGATGTTGTTGAAGATGATGGCGTTCGGCGGCGGCACGACGTGGCGCGGCGGGTTGATGAATACGGGGATCGGCACGAATACCGGCGTCGGCAGGATGAAGACGTCGACCGGCGGCGGAGGTGGCGGAAGCACAATGAAATCCGGCGGCGGCGGCGGCAGGAAGATCACCGTGATCGGCGGCGGCGGTTCGAAGTCGAAATCGGGATCGTCGAAATAGAGCACCGGCCGGTCGATATAGATGATTTCCTCCTCCGGCGGCGGCGGCAAATCATACTCATAGACGGTGAACTCCTCCGGCGGCTCCAGGGCAGCGTCGAAATGTTCGAGCCGCCGTCGTGCGTCCCAGGCATGCGGACCACGCGGATAGCGCCGCAGATAAGACCAGTAGGCTTCCGGCGTGTCCTCCAGCCAGGTCTCGCGCCAGGTGATCGCCTCGCGCCGCGCAGCGACAATGGCGCGCACGCGCTCAGCCATCGGATCATGTGGATAGGCGACTAGGAAATCCTCGTAGCCGCGCATCGTATCGCGGTCGAGAGCCGCGACATAAGCGTCACGAGCGTTGAAATCGCGGATCGCCCTGGTCCGGTTGGACCGGGATTCGGCCTCCGAAACCTTTGGCGCGGGCGCGTCCGCGGCACGGTCGAAGAAGACAAAAGGCGCGGTGATCTTCGAGGCATGCCACGGCACTTCCGCGCCTTGCGTCATCTCGTTGACGCGCAGCCGCGTGCGGTCGAACACCTCGTCAAGCGACAACCCGCCCTCGCGTATCATTTCGGCGAGCGCCTGGGCATAGGCGCCGTAAGGGCCCTTGCCTTCCGGCGCGACCGTTCCCGGAGCCGCGTTGAACGCAATCAGCATGTTCGGGTCGGGATCGACAAGCGCGAGACCACCGGCCAGGGGCTGGCTCATCTTCGGCAAGGCATTGGGCCGCGCCGCGGCGAGCACGACGATGTTTACCTTCGTCGGCAATCCGGCCAACGACCGGGTGACATCGGAGAGCCGCATCGCCTGAAGCGGCACGTCGGCGGGACTGGCGATCTGGGCATCGACTGGGAGAAAGTAGTTCTCCCCCTCGAACTGCACGCCGTGGCCGGCAAGATAGACGAAGACGACCGCATCGGGACCGGCGGCGGAAACCTTGCCGAGAAAATCGCGCAGCGCGCCGCGCAGCGAGTCCTGATCGACATCGCGCGCGCCGACGACGTCGAACCCTGCCGCCTGCAAGGTCTGCGCGATCAGGCCGGCGTCATTGGCGGCAGTCGCGAGCTCGCCGGACTGATAGGCGCCGTTGCCGATGACGAAGGCGAGGCGTTTTTGCTCTTGCGCGAGCGCACCGGTCGCGGACGCGGCGCCAAAAGCGATGAGAACGATGAGGCTGAGGAATTTTAGAAGCGTCTGCATGGCAATGCGCTGTCCGTTATCCGCCATCCGCCATCCGCTTATTTCAGTAACGCCGAAAGAGCAGGAATGTTTCCCTAACAGCGCAAAACTAAGACCTGCAAGAAGGCGGCTTTAGGGCGCAAATTTCGGAAAAGAGAGGCTTCAAGTTTCTTGCGAACCGGCTCTCGCGGACTACCGGCGCCGCTTCGGCTTCTCCAGCAGCGCGACGGCCTCGACATGCGGCGACCACAGGAACTGGTCGATCGGCGTCACGCTCTTCAGTTGATAGCCGCCGTCGATGAGGATGCGCAGATCCCGCGCCAGCGTCGTCGGATTGCAGGAGACGGCCGCGACCAGCGGCACGTCTGAGCGGGCGATCTGCTTGGACTGATCCTCCGCGCCGGCGCGCGGTGGATCGAAGACGAGGCCGTCGAAGCCGCTCAACTCCTTGAAGGTCAGCGGCCTGCGGAAGAGGTCGCGACGCTCGCTGGTCACGCGCTTCAAGCCGCTGGCGAAGCGGAAAGCACGGTCGAGCGCGGCCAGCGCTGGGGCGTCTCCCTCCACGGCATGCACTTCCGACTTCGCCGCCAGCCGGAGCGCGAAGCTGCCGCAGCCGGCGAACAGGTCGGCGATCTTCTTGACACGCGACAGGTGCTGGCAGACGAGACCGGCCATCGTCTGCTCGGCGGCCTCCGTCGCCTGAAGGAAGGCGCCGGGCGGCAGGGCGACGGCGACCGAGCCGAACTGCACCACCGGCTTCTTCGGCTCCACGATCACCTCGCCGTCGATCGAAAGCCTCGCCAGGCCCGCGGCAATCACAAAATTGGAAGCGATGCGGCGCTGGTTTTCGCCGAGCTTGCCCGCGTCATGGACGGCGACATCGAGGCCGGACGCCGTGGCGGTGACGGTCATGTGGAAGGCTTTCGGCGTCGCGCAGACCAGTCCTGCCAGTCTTCGCAAAGGATCGAGCGCATCAACGATTGCCGGCAGCGAGATCGGGCATTCCTCGATAGGAATGATCTCGGAGGAGAGCGCGCGCACGAAACCGAGCAGCATGCCGGCCTCGGTGCGCCGAGCGCTGAAGACGACGCGGCGGCGCGTGGGCGGCGCGCAGGGCACCAGCGCGTCGATCTGACCAGCGATGCCCTTGATCTTGAGCGCCTGCACCACCCGTTCGCGTTTCCACTGCCGGTAGCCGTCGGCCTCGAAATGCTGCAACGCGCAGCCGCCGCATTCGGTGAAGTGGCGGCAGGGCGGATCAACCCTAAGCGGTGAAGTCTCAACAACCGACATCAGCGTCGCGCGGTCCTTCTGGCGCGCGGCGGTGACCGTCTCGCCAGGCAGCGTGAACGGGATGAAGACCTCACCGCCATCGGCACCGGCGATGCCGTCGCCCTGCGAACCGAGCCTTGTGATGGTGAAGCGCGCGCTCATGGCGATGCCGCGTCCTTGATCGCGGCGAGAAGGAACTCGCGGTTGCCGTCGCCGCCCTCGATCGGCGATGGATGCAGCCCAAGCA
>NZ_RZST01000689.1:0-825 GCF_003997575.1 Mesorhizobium sp. M1A.F.Ca.IN.022.07.1.1 | reverse complement strand
GCACACGACCTCTGCAGCCTGGCTTAATTCCGGACAGCGACAGATAGTTCCGGACCGCACAGTGGAACTGATAGCGTATCCGGCAACGCAGCTGCTTCTATTGCGGTTGTGGCGTCTCCTCGTTCTTCTGATTGTAGCGGCCGCTACAGTTGTAGTGGCGGCATCTCGCCTTCACTCACGCGCCAGATCCACGAACCGATTTGCGGACACGCCTCGATCATGTTGTTCAGCATCAGCTCAAATTTGTCGTCGACTCCAGCCGGCACAATGTAGAGCGCAATCGACTGACCGAGGCGCTGTACCATCGCGTTGGCGATCGGCTGCTCCGCCGGCAGGTTGTATCGCAATCCCTTGATGCTCTTGTCCCGCATCCATGCGAGGGCGTCGACCAGCTTCCGCTCGTGGACGGAGTCGTACGGTATCCAGTTCTCGTTCACGACCATCACGGCGATTTCCTCGATCACCGCAAGCCCCGCCGTATTGAGCCCGAAGGTGGCAATGGTCATAAGATGGGAGCGATCGTCCGCCTCCCACAACGAAAATTCCCGCTCGAAGCGCGTCCGCAGGCGACTATGCAAGTCACCATCGACCATGAATGGAAAGCAAGGCATGTGGCGGATGACGAGCTTCTGGCCGGCACGGGCCGGCTCGAACTCCTTCACCTCGCCGACAAGGATCATCAGCTTACGTGGACCCGATCCGGAAGTCGCCAGCGACGCTAGCGCTTCAGCGCGACGCCTTTCGATCGCGTCTTTTTTCTCGGCGCGGAACGCCTCCGGCACATACAGCGTCTCGGCAAGCGGGCGGCCCTTGACGATCATCTGC
>NZ_RZST01000688.1:0-829 GCF_003997575.1 Mesorhizobium sp. M1A.F.Ca.IN.022.07.1.1 | reverse complement strand
ATCCTCACCGGCCGCGGCGGAAGTCTTGCGTCAGCGGACGCTTGAGATGGAGGATCGCATCAAGAAACTCAAGGAGGAGTTCCTTGCCGTCATCGGCAACAACGAGCGGGCCTCATGGCGTGCGGAACTCGACGATCCTACGCGCACTGTTGCCCTGCATGCGCGAGCGGCAGATCTGATCATCACCGGCGCTCCTGCTGCCGCGGCCGCTGGCGACTTCCAACGGACGATTGATCCTGGCGCATTGATCCTTTCCGCGGGCAGGCCGGTTCTATTTGCTGCTGACGGCTTGCCTACTTTCAAAGGTGAAAGAGCAATGGTCGCTTGGAAAGATTGTCGCGAGTCTCGCCGCGCCGTGGCGGATGCAATGCCCTTCTTGCGTAACGCGAAGGACGTGGTGGTCTTCAGTGTTGCCGAAGAACGGCCGCGTGTCGCTCAAGAAGGCGCCGCGGATGTCGTTCGCTTCCTGATGAGGCACGGTGTGAAAGCCCGATCCCAACTGCTGGAGAGAGAGGGGATTGCTGTTGGTGACGCTATTGTCACTGTAGCGGATGAAATTGGAGCCGACCTCATCGCGGCAGGTGGCTATGGCCATAGCCGGTTCCGCGAGTGGGCATTCGGGGGCGCGACGCGATCGCTACTGAGATGCGGCTCATTCCACAGGCTGCTGTCGAACTGAACGGCAATGGCACCTCACCACTCCCGCCGGCCACGTACGATTCATTCGCCGACGATCAACTGAGCGTAACGCCGAAGGAGAGACCAATGCAGCTGTTAGCATCTCTGTTCCTGCCGACCTATCCCGACCCACCCGGTCCCAAGGTTGTAG
>NZ_RZST01000687.1:0-850 GCF_003997575.1 Mesorhizobium sp. M1A.F.Ca.IN.022.07.1.1 | reverse complement strand
GCCTGATCCGCGCCGCATCGCTCAAGCTTTCCGCCGACGACATCGCAGCGCTCGATCGCGGCAGCGCTTAAGGCGTGTCGATATTCAGGCGGATGCCGGCCTGACCTGGATCCAACATGCGTTAGTGCAGCAGGTCCCCCGCACGATCGTCCAAGACCTTGCAGATAGCCTCGCGATAATTCCTACCCGATCGCGGCAGGAATTGAGGTTAGGCATGGTCGGAGAAGTTTTGTCCGAAGCGCAGCCCTGGCAGCAGGTGCTGGCGCTGGTCATGGCGGCGACCGTTGTCATGGGTCCGGCGACGATCAGCGTCACCGCCGTCGGCGCCGCTTTCGGGCTGCGGCCTTCGCTGGGTTATACGTCCGGCATCGTGCTTGGAACGACGGCCGTGCTCCTGGTTGTGGCCGCCGGGATATTCGGCATGCTCGCCTCGGTGCCGGGGCTGGCGCCGTTGCTGACTGTCGCTTCGGCCCTCTACATCCTCTACCTTGCCTTCAGGATCGCGACAGCGCCGCCGCTTGCCCAAGGCGGCAATGCGGCGGCGCGTCCCACCTTCTTCGGCGGCTTCATGCTCGCCGTCGCCAACCCGAAAGCCTATGTGGCGATCGGCGCGGTCTTCGCGGGAGCTTCATCCACGGTCGACGGGCTCGGGATTTCGACCAAGCTTTTGGTGCTGGCAGCGATGATCGTCGCCATTCATGCGCTCTGGCTTCTCGCTGGGACGATTTTCGCGAGGCTGCTGCGCGATCCATTGGCGTCGCGGATCATCAATCTCGTCTTCGCGGCGACGCTGGTGCTGACGACTGCACTGGCGGGGCTGCCGTAAGGGGAGCTCAGGCCTTCGCCGCAG
>NZ_RZST01000686.1:0-853 GCF_003997575.1 Mesorhizobium sp. M1A.F.Ca.IN.022.07.1.1 | reverse complement strand
CGCGAGCCCCGTCCGGCGGGAAGACGATGGGGGGCGCCGGTTCAGTCGGCGTTGCCTGCACCAGCCCGTCGGAGCCGGCGCCGAAGCGGGCGAGCGTCACCGGCAATTCTTCGCGTTTGGGATTGAAGAGACCCGGCGGCCGGCCGGGCAGCGGCACGCTGGCCAAACCCGAGCGGACAAAGCCTTCGAAGAGAATGGGCGCGGCCGAAACATAGCCGGAGAGGCCAGGTACCGGGCCGGCGTCGGCACGGCCGACCCAGACGCCAAGCACATAGCGGCCGTCGAAGCCAACCGACCAGGCATCGCGATAGCCGTAAGATGTGCCGGTCTTGTAGGCGATGCCGCGCTGGGCCGCACCTTCGGGCGGCTTCACGCCGGACAGGATGTCGTCGATCTGCCAGGCGGCCTGGTCGTCGAGGATAGTGGCGGTGATGCGCTCGGCATCGGCGGGCTCGGTGCCGTCATGCAGCGCGTGCATCTTGCCGCCATTGGCGAGGCCGGTATACAGCTGCACCAGGTCGCGCAAAGTCACCCCGGCGCCGCCGAGGCCGATCGCCAGCCCGGGCGCCTCGTTGAGCGGCAGGACCAGGTTGACGCCGGCCTGGCGGAAGCGCGCCGTGAGCCGCGCGGGACCAACTGCGTCCAGCACCCGGATCGCCGGCACGTTGAGCGACAGCTGCAGCGCCTGCCTGATGCTGACGTCGCCCTGGTAGCCCATGTCGAAATTCTTCGGCCGGTAGCCGCCAAAGTCGGCGGGGCTGTCCTCGATGATCGTCTCCTGCGCCACTAGGCCTTGCTCGAAGGCAAGCCCATAGATGAACGGCTTCAGCGTCGAGCCGGGCGAGCGCACTAC
>NZ_RZST01000685.1:0-857 GCF_003997575.1 Mesorhizobium sp. M1A.F.Ca.IN.022.07.1.1 | reverse complement strand
CTAGGCTGAATCGACATTCAGCGCATCCATAACATAGCTGCGGCGAGATGGATGAAGGCGAGGAAGTGGCCGGCGCGACGATCGAAGCGTGTGGCGAAGCGTCTGAAATGCTTGAGCTTGTTGAAGCAGCGTTCGATGCGGTTGCGGGTCTTGTAGAGAACGATGTCGTGCGGGATCGGCACTTTGCGGGATCGCTTGGAAGGGATGACGGCAAGCATGTCGGCGTCGGCGATGATCCGGCGCAAGTCGTTGCTGTCGTACGCTTTGTCAGCGATGACGGCGCCGCCCTTCATGCCATCGAGCAGCGCCGCGGCAGTGACGATGTCATGCGCCTGCCCGCCGGTGAGGATGAAGCGCAGTGGCCGGCCAAGGGCATCGGCGAGCATGTGGATCTTGGTGGTCAGTCCTCCTCGGGAACGCCCCAGAGCCTGGTTCTGGTCCCCCCTTTTCCGGTCGCTGCCTGCTGGTGGGCGCGAACCAGGGTGGTGTCGAGCATGAGATATTCATTGTTGGGATCGTCGATGAGGGCTTTGAAGACCCGCTCCCACACGCCTTTGTTGGCCCAACGCGAGAAGCGGGTATGGACGCTCTTCCATTTGCCGTACCGCATCGGCAGGTCGTGCCAGTGGGCGCCGGAGCGCAGCACCCACAGGACACTGTTGACGAACAGGCGATTGTCGGCTGCGGTGCGGCCCGGATCACCCGCCTTACCCGGCAACAGCGCAGCGATGCGCGCCCACTGGACGTTCGTCAGTTCGTACCGTTTGGCCATCCGTCGCGCTCCGAATCAGAACCCTCGGAACACAATGAATCAACGCCAAACCGCGTTGAGAATCCTGAATGTAGATTGGACCTAG
>NZ_RZST01000684.1:0-863 GCF_003997575.1 Mesorhizobium sp. M1A.F.Ca.IN.022.07.1.1 | reverse complement strand
AGGACTTCGATGTCCTTCTCCTCAAGACCGGGCACCTCGGCCGTCACCTTGACCTCCGTCTCGCCGTCGGAAATCTCGACGCTTGGCCAACCGCCGCCGAAGGCGGAAGCGCCACTGAAGGCAGGTAGGGTCGAACCGAAGCCGCGGAAGACATCATCGAACAGCCGGTTCACCTCACGATGCAGCGCCAGCAACGGATCACGGTCGCCAGCGCGGAATAAGGTCGCCTGATTGCCGTTGTCGCGGCCCCAAGGGATCAGATCTCGAACGCTCATTTTTCTTCTCCTTTCGTTCGTTGTGACAATGCACCATTCGGCGCCGGGCTCATGACCCGGCGCCCGCGCGCGAGTGCGCTCGCGGAATGCCTTAGGCGGCCGGCTTCTCAGCCTCGATCTGCTTCGGCGAGGAGTTCGGCGTCGCCTTGCCGCTCGTCGCGATTTCGATCTGGCGCGGCTTCATCTCTTCAGGAACTTCGCGCTTGAGATCGATCGTCAGCAGACCGTTGACCAGGCTGGCGTCCACCACCTTCACGTGGTCGGCCAGCTCGAAACGGCGCTGGAACGCGCGACTGGCAATGCCTCGATGAAGATACTGGCCATTCTCCTCGCCCGCCTTGTGACCGGACGCCATGAGCGTGTTCTGCTCCTGGGTTAGGGTCAGATCGTCCTGGCTGAAGCCAGCTACCGCCATGGTGATGCGGTAATCGTCCTCGCCGAGCTTGGCGATGTCATATGGAGGCCAGCTGTCGATGGTTTCGCCGCGGCTCGCGGCCTCAAGCGCGTTCAGCATTCGGTCGAAGCCGATGCCCGACCGGAAAAGTGGGGTGAAATCGAGAGTGGTTCTCATAGCCACATCCTCCTCTG
>NZ_RZST01000683.1:0-867 GCF_003997575.1 Mesorhizobium sp. M1A.F.Ca.IN.022.07.1.1 | reverse complement strand
TTCGGGGGCGGGGGCTCCCCGCCAGTCCATTCGCACGGTTCCGGCGTCGCCGGCCAGGGCGCCGTATTTCGTCGCGTTGGTGCCAAGCTCATGCAGCGCCATGCCGATGTTCTGCACCGCGTTCAGCCGCAACGTCACGTCCGGCCCGCAAGGCGAGATTCGCTCTTCGTGTCCGAACGGCCGCAGATGTTCGCGCACAAGGTCGGCCATGCCTGCGCCGCGCCAGTCGTTGAGCACCAAGAGGTCGTGCGAGCGCGACAGCGCCATGATGCGTTCGCGGATCTGGTGTTCGAACGCGCGCGGGTCGGTCGCGCGTTTGCTCGTCTCGCGGATCATGGAAAGGATCACGGCGTACTGGTTTTTGACGCGGTGGTTCACCTCGCGCATCAGAAGCTGGATCTGCTGTTCGCTCGCCCGTTTTTCGGTGATGTCGGCGGCCATGCCGAACCATTCCAGGATGCTGCCGGTGTCATCGACGATCGGGATTGCCCGTGAGGTGGTCCAGCCGGCGGACCCGTCGGCGCGCCGCACCCTGTGCTCGAGCTCGAACACGCCGCGCTCCATGATGGCGCGCTCGATCGCCGCCTGGATGCTCGCCTGGTCTTCCGGGAACAGGTATTCGTCGCGCCAGCGGATCGCCGGCCCCTGGGCGCTCGACAGGAAGCCGCGGCCGTCCAGCTCATGCATTTCCTGCCAGTCCGGGCTCATCCGGTAAACCACGTCGGAGCTAGCATTGACCAGCGCGCGAAACCGCTGCTCGCTTTCGCGCACCTTTGCTGCCGCCAGCACCCGGGCCGTGGTCTCCGAAACGATGCAGAGCACGGCTTCGACCGTGCCGTCCTGCGCCCGCACTGCGGAATAGGAGAT
>NZ_RZST01000682.1:0-870 GCF_003997575.1 Mesorhizobium sp. M1A.F.Ca.IN.022.07.1.1 | reverse complement strand
GTCATGCCCGGTGGTGAACACCATCGAGGACGTCACGCCGCGCAGCGTCAGCGGCAATTCGAAATCGGCGGCCGCGGCGAAGGCGGCGGTCACGCCCGGAACCACCTCATAGGCGATGCCGGCCTCGCGAAGTGCTGCCATTTCCTCGCCCGCCCGCCCGAACACAAGCGGATCGCCTGATTTCAGCCGCACCACGCGCTTGCCGGCGCGGCCAAGCTCGATGAGCAGAGCGTTGATTTCTTCCTGGCTCTTGGAATGGCAGCCCTTGCGCTTGCCGACAGGCAAGCGCTCGGCATCGCGGCGCCCCATGGCGACGATCGCTTCCGGCACCAGCGCGTCATAGACGATCGCGTCGGCCTCCATCAGCAGGCGGTGGGCGCGCAGCGTCAAAAGATCCTCCGCGCCCGGGCCGGCGCCGACCAGAGCGATGTGACCTGCGGTCGGCGCGTCCGAAGTCAAAAGTTCAAGCGCAGCGCTATGCGCCCTGGCGAACTCTCCGGCTTCAACCGCCTTGGCCGGGAGGCCGGCGAAGAAACCGCTCCAGAACCGGCGGCGGCGATTGCCTTTCGGCAGCCGCTCGGCAGCAGTGCGAAACGACGACGCCAAGGCCGCCAGCCGGCCAAGCGACGGCGACAGCATGCGATCGATGCGCACCCGCAGCAGCTGCGCCAGCACAGGGCCGGCGCCCTCGGTGCCGATGGCGATGGCGACCGGCGCGCGGTTGACCAGCGCCGGGGTGAAGAAATCGCAGAGCTCAGGCCGGTCGACGGCGTTGACCGGAATGCCCAGCCGGCGGGCGTCTTCGACGACGCGACGGTCGAGCGCCTCGTCGCCGCTGGCGGCAAACACCATGGCCGCGTCCTCGAGGTG
>NZ_RZST01000681.1:0-874 GCF_003997575.1 Mesorhizobium sp. M1A.F.Ca.IN.022.07.1.1 | reverse complement strand
GATCCAGACCAGCGCGCCATAGCTGAAATGGCCGTGCCATCGGTTGAGGTTGAGATAGGCGAACAGGAACACCACGAAGGTACCCGCCAGCGCCACCTCGGTGCCGGCCCGCCACATCTGCTCGTTGCCGGGCGAGATTTCGATGACCTTGTTGAGGAAGCCGAAATCGACGCAGATATAGGCAAGCACCGCCCAGGCAAGGGCGGCGGTGGCCGGGAACATCGAGGTTCCCTTGACGACGAACAGGATGGTCAGGAACAGCGCCAAGAGGCCGGCGATGCCGATGACGATGCCGCGGAACAGCGTGTAGGAATTGACCGAGTCCTTGTAGGATTCCGGGTCCCACAGATAGACCTGCGGCAGCTTGGGCGAGGCGAGCTCGGCGATGAAGGTGACGACCGTTCCGGGGTTGAGCGTCACTCGGAACACATCGGCGTCGGGGCTGGTCTGGCGGTCGAGCGCGAAGCCTTCGCTGGGCGTGATCGCCGCGATGCGCGTCGAGCCGAGATCGGGCCAGAAGATACCGGAATTCACCAGGCGGAAATGCGGCGCGACGATCAGCCTGTCGAGCTGCTGGTCGGTGGTGTTGGCGAGCGCGAACACCGCCCAGTCGCCGGTCGAGCGCGCGTCATTGGCCTCGACCTCGATGCGCCGCACGATGCCGTCGGGGCCGGGCGCGGTCGAGACCTGGAAATTCTCGCCCTGGTTCCGGTAGATCTCGACTGCGCCCGAAAGGTCGAGCGCCTTGTCGTCGCGGGCAATCTTGATCGGCTCGACGGCCAATGCCGGCGCAACCGCTGAAAGCGTGACGAAGAGCGCCAGGATGAGGGCGAACAGCGACGCGATTCGCGAAAAAGTCGTCACATATCAGCCC
>NZ_RZST01000680.1:0-880 GCF_003997575.1 Mesorhizobium sp. M1A.F.Ca.IN.022.07.1.1 | reverse complement strand
GTACGGACATGACCGATGCCTGACAAACTGAATTGCTCATTTCCCAGCGCCGATCCGCAAAGCTGGCTGACCACGCATGGAATAGGCGAGGTCGAGTGCCTGGTGCCCGATGTCAACGGTGTGCTGCGCGGCAAGGCCTTGCCGGCGGCCAAGTTCCTGAAGTCGCTCGAGGACCGTGCGCTCTACCTGCCCAGCAGCGCTTTCCTGGTCGCGATCGACGGCCGCTATTCCGGCTCCATCGATGAAGGGTTCGCCTATCAGGACCCCGACATGCGCATGGTGCCCGACCTGTCGACGCTCAGCGTTGCGCCGGGCGGCGGAGCCGGCAAGGCCTATGTCTTTGCCGATACGTTTCACATGGACGGCCGGCCGTGGATGGCTTCGCCGCGCCATGTGCTGAGGGCCGTGCTCGATCTTTACCGCCGGCGCGGCTGGCACGCCGTGATGGCGCCGGAGCTCGAATTCTACCTCACGGCGCCAAATCCCGATCCGGATCGGGATTTGACCGCGCCAGTCGGGCGCAACGGACGGCCCGAAAGCGTGCAGCATCCCTACGACATGCAGGCGCTGGAGGAGTTCGAAGCGGTGACGCGTCACCTTTATGACCACGCCGCGGCCGCCGGCCTGCCCCTCGACACGCTGATCCACGAATCCGGCACGGCGCAGCTCGAGATCAACTTCCTCCATGGCGACCCGCTGGCGCTGGCCGACAAGGTGCTGTTGTTCAAGCGCATGGCCAGGCAGGCGGCGCAGGCGAGCGGTATGCACGCCACCTTCATGGCGAAGCCGATCGCGACGCAGGCCGGCAGCTCGATGCATCTTCACATGTCCATCGTCGACGAGCGCGGCGAGCCCCTGTTTGCCGGCAAAGACGGCGAGG
>NZ_RZST01000067.1:0-20627 GCF_003997575.1 Mesorhizobium sp. M1A.F.Ca.IN.022.07.1.1 | reverse complement strand
CCAGTCGGTCAAGCCGTAGCGTCTCGGCAGATCCGGCAGCAGAAGATTTTCGCCGATCGAGAGGTCTTCGAAGATCTCCGAATGCTGCGACAGAAGGTGGAGCCCGCGCTTCTTGCGCGCCGTCAACGGCAGAGCCGACACGTCCTCCCCATTCAACAGGATGGTGCCACTGTCGAGACGCAACAGCCCGGCGATGATGTTGGACAGCGTCGATTTGCCAGCGCCGTTCTTGCCGAGCAGGCCATGGATCGCGCCCCGCGACACGCTCAGCGAGACGCCGTCCAACACCGCAAGCGGGCCGAAGCGCTTGAAGACATTGTCGACGGTCAGAACAGCGTTGGCACCGTCCTGCGCAAGGCTATCGGGCACGATTGTGCCGTCGGCGTTGACCATTGGGATAACCGGCAATCTCGAAATGAGGTGAGAACGCGATGGGCGCGTTCTCACCCGCTTCGTCGGCTGCGATCTCAGCCGGCGTTCTGCTGCATCTTCCACACCTGGGTCACGACATTGGCCCAGTGGCGCGGGTCGTCGGCATTTTCCTTGGTGAGGAAGTAGGGCGGGATGGTGAGCAGCGGGCCGGACGGGCTGTCGGCGATCGTGCCCTTCTCCCAAAAATACTTCTTGTTTTCGTAAGGTCCGGTCGGAACCGGCTTGCCCTTCAGCGTGTACTCTTCCAGCAGGTCGACGACGATCTCGACATAGGCGATCGGGTCCTGTGCGATGTCGGCGTCGATCTCGCCGGCCTTCACCCATTCCAGCGCATTCGGCGAGGCATCGATGCTGGTCAGGATGATGTGCTTCTCATGGCCGACCGGAAACAGCCGTTTCTGCGTTTCGAGCGCCTTGCGGGCATCAACGACGAAGATGTCGGTCGGCATGTGGATGGCGTCGAGGTCCGGCCGCTCGCGCAGCGTCGCCGAGACCACGGCGAGCGCCTGCTCATGCTGGTTGTTCTGCGGCCGCGAGATGATCTCGATGTCGGGATATTTGCTCTTAAGCGTGTCCTCGAAACCGTCTTTGCGGTCGCGCAGCGCCACGGCGGTCAGCGAGCCGTAATTGTTGAGCACGCTGCCCTTCGGCGAGCCGTGCTTCTTGGTGAGCAGCTCGGCGGTCTTCTCCGCCGCCATGACGCCCGACTGCTTGTTGTCGAAGGTCACCGAAGCGGCTACCTCTCCGCCGGTAAGCACGGTGTCGACCATGCCGAGCGGCACGCCGAGCGACTTCGCCTTCTTGCTCAGTGGGATGAGCAGCTCCGAATCCAGCGCGTCGGAAATGAGGTAGCGCGGCTTCTGCAAGAGCAGGCTGTTCCAGTCGTTGACCTGCGCGTTGGCATCGCCATTGGCGTCCTTGCCGACGAATTCCAGGCCGAGGCTTTCGACCTTGCGCTTCAGCGCCTCCTGCAGCACGACGAAGAAGAAGAAGCCGAGATAGCCGGTCTCCCAAGCCACAACCTTGGAGGTCGTGCCTTGCGCCGCGGCGCGCTCGCCGCCCGCCAGCAACAGGCCGCCGGCAGTGGCTGCCGCGCCCTGCAAAAGCGCGCGGCGGTTCAATGTTAAGCTCTTGGTCTCGCAACCCATGTCTCGCTCCCTGAAATGGTTGGAATCTTTGCCGGTAGAGCTTTCCACCAAGCCCGCCCGGCGGGGCACTCAGCCCCAAACATCCCCCGGAACGTTTCCTCCCCCGGACGATCTGATCAGGCTAGGCGCGCGCTATCCGGCCAGCCACCACGTTCCGGGGCGGGTGTTAGTACTTTTTTGATTCCGCTAGTGAAAGCCGAGGCCGCGATTACGACTGCGCTACAACATGCTCGACCTCCGGCGCGTTGCATTCGGAGTCAAAAATCTATGTGTCGCGGAAAGCGCAACCGGTAGCTCGCGCCGCAAGCCGCGACTATCTGTCTGGCGGAGGGCCGCGCGTCGAAACCGAAGGGATGGAGAGAATGAAGCACTGGATCGGAACCTGGAGCGCAAGCCCGATGAACGTCTGGCCGGGAGACGCCGTGCTCTATGGCTTCCACCGGCAGACGGTACGCCAAGTCGTGCGCGTCAGCACCGGCGGTGAGAGGTTGCGATTGAGGCTGTCCAACGAATATGGCGCCTCGCCGATTCGGATCGGCGCCGCGACCGTCGCGCTTGCCGCGAAAGACGGCGCGGTCGACGCCGGCAGCATCCGGCAGGTGACGTTCGGCGGCGAACGGCAGACCGATCTAGCGCCCGGCGCGCCGCTGCTCAGCGATGTTGTGGACCTAGCGGTTCCCGATCTCGGGCAGATCGCGATCAGCCTCTATTTCCCCGATTTCGCTCCGATCGAGACCTATCACTACGAGGCGCAGCAGACCGCCTACATCTCCGAAATCGGCGACTTCGCCGGCGCAGCCGAACTGCCGGTGCAGCAGACCTCGACCAGCCGCTATTTCCTCAGCGCCGTGCTGGTCGAGAGCGGGCCGGACAGTGGCTCTCTGGTTTGTCTCGGCGATTCCATCACCGACGGCTTCGGCTCGACCGTCGACGGCAATGCGCGCTGGCCGGACCGGCTGGCGGAGCGGTTTGCGAAAAGCGGCCGGCTGTCAGGCATCGGCGTCCTCAACCAGGGGATCGGCGGCAACCGCGTGCTTGCCAGCCGCGCCCGCGGCGCCAACGCGCTCGCCCGCTTCGACCGCGACGTTCTGGGCTTTCCCAACGTCCGATGGGTCTCGGTGCTGGAAGGCATCAACGACATCGGCTGGCCGGAAACCATGCTTGCCGGCCGTCAGGAGGCCGTCGCCGTCGAAAGCCTGATCGCGGCTTACCGGCAATTGATCGCACGCGCCCGCCTCAACGGCATCAAGGTGCTGCTTGGCACGCTGCCGCCCTTCGGTGGCGCCTTCGAAGGCCAGCCGCTCAGAACCTTCTACTCTGCGACCAAGGAGCGCGACCGCGAGGCGGTGAACGCCTGGATCAGGACATCGGGCGAAGCCGATGCCGTCGTCGATTTCGAGCGTGCGCTGGCCGATCCCGCCAACCCGTCGAGGCTGCTCGCCGCCTTCGATTGCGGCGACGGCCTGCATCCGTCCGACGGCGGCTATGCCGAGATGGCTAGGCTGTTCGAGGAAGCTTTCGAGAGCTTGCTTCGCGGCCAATAGGATTACCTGGTTCTGCGAGTGGCGGCTGCTGCCCGCGCCGGCGCCTTCTGGATGTTGGCGGCGCTGCCCATGTCACCATTCTTGGTGCGACCCGCCCCGGTCGTGCTCCAATATCGGCGCCCGTCGTCGGGTGCAATTCGGCGAAAACACGGATGGCCAACCTCAGAACAGGACGACGAGCACTTAGCATAATGGACCTGACAGAAGAGCTCAGCTGTCCAGGAACAAACTGCAAGTCTTTCCGGTTTGGTGACCGAACCGATTGCGGTCACGAAAATGGTTGGACATAGAAGACATAATAATGAGCAGATTGCGCAGCTACTGAGGCGCCAGTTTTCCAGTGAGATAATGAGGCGCCATCTGCGTGCACTTCCGCTGTTTCGGACCGAGAGGTGGCTCCCTGACCGGCTTGCCGGGTTGATGGAGGTTTTAAAGCGAAGTGAGGGTCGAGGACGACGGCGTTGATTCTTGCCTCTGGCCTGAAGCGTCGACGTCAGGCTGGACGCAAAGGTCGTCTTTCGATCCCAATGGAGAAGAGATGGTGAGCAATGCGGCCGCTCGATAAGGCGTTGCTTGGGGCTGTGGCAGGCGTCGCGGCGACCATGGCGATGACAGCAACGATGAGGCGCCTGCACGCAGTCCTGCCCGACGACGAGCGCTATCCGCTTCCGCCTCGCGAGATCGTCGACCGCACTTTTCCAGCTGTTGACGAGCGCGAAGCACGTTCAAGAACACTGCTTGCGCATTTCGGGTTTGGCGGTCTCACCGGTGCTTTGTTTGCCCTGCTGCCCACCACTCGAGGGAGCGGGATCGCCTACGGCTTATGCATCTGGGCGCTGAGCTATCTCGGTTGGATTCCCGCCGCCCGCATTCTGACCCCGGCGCACCGTCACCCCATCAGGAGAAACATGCTGATGATTGCAGCTCATGTCGTTTGGGGCCTGACGCTTTCGAGATCACTGAGAGAGATGGAACGCGCCGCCATCGAGGCTTTCGACCAGCAAGCCGAGAGGAGAAGCCGGTGACCGGGCCGCGCGTTCTGCGGAACGATCCGACCCTTCGGCCCGCCGCGCTGTCTTGTCCGGCGGGACATCGGCAATGAAGGTTCTCGTAACGGGATCGAACGGTCTCATCGGCACAGCGGTGTGCGCGCGTTTGGTCGCGTCAGGGCACGAGGTCGTGCGGGCCTCACGACGCCGATCAAGCCGGGCGGGGGAGGCGGGAACGGTCGCCATCGATATGGCGAAGGCGCTCGCCCCCGAGAACTGGGGCAGTGCTCTTCAAGGCGTTGACCTGGTGGTGAATTGTGCCGGTGTTCTGCAGGACAGCGCCAGCGAAAATACGACAGGGGTTCATGCATTGGGCGCAGCGGCGCTGTTTCGTGCCTGCCAGCAAGCCGGGGTGCGCCGGGTCATCCACTTTTCCGCTATCGGCGAGACCCTCCGTCGTTCTGGGCCGCCCCGTTTTTGGAGCGAGCGCCCTGTTTCGCGGCCTTGCCGCGCTTCCTCTGCTGCCCTCCATGCCCGGCTCCGGCCGTCTGCAGGTGGTTCAACTTGAGGACGTGGTCGAAACGGTGGCGTTTTTCCTCAGCCCTGACAGCCCGTCACGGATCGCTCTCGACCTTGCTGGTCCGGACGCCTTCGCCATGGAGGAGTTAGTCGCGCATCACCGCAGGTGGCTTGGATGGGACGAGGCTCGCGTCCTGGCTCTCCCGAGATGGGCGGCGCGTCTACTTTATCGGCTGGGTGACGCCGTCAGTGTGCTGGGATGGCGCCCTCCCATGCGCACCAACGCCGCCCTTGAGATCAGCCGGGGAGCAACCGGTGATCCCGGACCCTGGAAGGCGATAACCGGGATCGAGCCGCGAGGTCTCCCGACAGCACTCGCCGCAAACCCAGCCACGGTGCAGGACAGGTGGTTTGCCGGCCTCTACTTCATCAAACCCGCGATCTTCACGGTGCTGCCGTTCTTCTGGATCATGACCGGAATCATATCCTTGACAACCGGATGGCAGAGCGGCGTCCAACTCCTGATCGGTACCGCGGTGAGCGCGCTGGCGGCGCCGTTGGTCATCGCCGGCGCGCTGGCCGACCTGGTCATCGGCCTTCTCATCGCGCTTCGCAAAACCGCGCGCGTTGGGCTCTGGGGAGCGATCGGCGTATGCGTTTTTTATGCATTGGCCGGCACGCTCCTGCGGCCCGATCTGTGGAATGAACCGCTCGGCCCGCTGATGAAGATCCTGCCGATCGTTCTTCTGCACTTCGTCGCATTGGCGATCCTGGAGGAGCGCTGATGCTCTACTTCGGTCTCAAATATCTCCATATCGTGGGCGCGGCGGTCCTGCTGGGGACGGGCGCTGGCATCGCCTTCTTCATGCTGCTTGCACACCGGACCGGCAACCCGGCTACCGTGGCCGCTGTCGCGCGCATTGTCGTGATCGCCGATTTCCTGTTCACGGCAACGGCAGTTGTGGCGCAACCGATCACCGGCGTCGCGCTTGCCTGGCTCGTCGGCTATTCGCTCTGGGACGGCTGGATCGCGCTGTCGATCCTTCTCTACGTCGTGACCGGTGTTTTTTGGCTTCCCGTGGTTTGGATGCAGATGGAGATGCGCGATCTTGCCCTGGCGGCGGTGAAAGCCGGCCAGTTGCTTCCGCCGCGCTATCACCGGCTTTTCCGGCTCTGGTTCGTCTTCGGCTTTCCGGCCTTCGGCGCGGTCGCCGCTATCCTATGGCTGATGATCACCCGCCCGGCCATCGAATGGTTCGGGACCGGCTGATGCCGGCGGGCCGAGCGAACTCATCTGAGCTACGCCGGCAGGAGAGGCGCCGGCTCTGATTTCCCGTGCATGGACAAGAACGACTACACCAGCGCGATCGGCATGTAGCGGATAACCACCTTCTCCTGTCGAAACCACCGCTCGAGTGCGATCCGGCGTTCACGCCAGTCGATGAGATCGACCTCGTTGGCCATGACTTCGAAGATCACAATCTTGTCGGCGTTGGACTCGGCACCCTTTTTCCACAAACCGTCGGCAGGCGCCTGAAGGTAAGCAGTAACGCCTTCGAAGCGACTCGCCAGTTCTTCCTTCACGCGGTCGAAATCTTCTTGAGCGAAAGGCTGGCCGTTGTTGTCCGAGCAGGGGAGCAGGATCTGAACAAGATGCATCACAATTCACCGGTGAAAACTAGCACTTGGTATCGTCAAGATAGTTATGCATGTCGGTGGCTGCGATCGAGGCGTGGCCGAATGCGACAGCAATCTGATTGATTTCGTTGACCACATCGCCAGCGGCATACAGGCCTGGCACGACCGTGCGCTGATGCGCATCCACGACAAGATTTCCAAGCTCGTCGCATGTCGCCCCGAGATCTAGGCCAAGTTGCGACCTTATCGTGCATCCCATGGCTGGATAGACGGTATCGAATGAGGATGCTGTTCCGTTGGAGAGTTGAATGGTGGCCTGCTCTCCCGAGGGTCGTAGCGAATGAGGGATGCAGGGCTCGAGCTGGATTCCAGCTTCGTGGATCAGTCGGCCGGCATCTGCATCAATTTCACTCGAAGCATCGGTCGTCAGTACGGTGACGTCGCGAGTGTAGGTCCGCATGAACAATGCCTTCTTCACCGCCTCTTCCGCCGGGCCCAGGACTGCGACCCGCTTATCGATCACCTCATAGCCGTCACAGATCGGACAGAGGCGCAAGGTGCCGGCTCTGATCATATCGTCTGCCGAAGGCGTCTCTGGAAGCTTATCGACAATGCCAGTAGCCAGGAGCGCCGCGCGGGAACGAATGGCTGTCGAACCGATCGCAATAAAATCCGTTCCGTCGCGGCCAATCTCGTGGATTATATCGTGCCTAAGATCGGCTCCGCTCTGCAAAGCCTGCTGCCGCAGCCGATTCAGCAGTTCGGCGCCGGCTATGCCGTCGGGGAAGCCGGGACAGTTGCGGGTAATCGGAATGAGCTTCGCGCGGCTTTGACCGCAATCGACAACGACGACCCGGCGGCGAAAGCGCCCGAGATACGTCGCTGCTGCCAAGCCGGCCGGACCGCCACCGATAACCAAGCAGTCAATTCGTTCCCACTGACAGACGCTATCGTCTTCGATCACCAAAGAACTCCCGGGAGGTGATGCAGAGCTATTGCAAGCGGCTCGTGCCCGGCAAACGAACTTGTCTGTTGGTGACTAAGACCAAGGGCGTGCGCGACTGCTTCCCGGTTCTCATAAGAATGAGGCCGACACAGATGTCGCTCGTGAGGATGGCCTCGTTTCCTTCCGAACAGACAGAAACGAGGGCGCAAAATCCGGCCTCGACCGCGTGCACCGGTAAGCGCGGGATCAGTTGTTTCGTTATAGGCGACCATCTGCCCCAACCGCGCCCTTGCCTATTGGTTCCGCGGTGCATTCGCGTTGCTCGCCGATCCGTTGTCTCGCCAGACGCTGACGATGTTCGGCTGCCTTCACGTGCCGCAGGCCGCCGTTCTCGCCACGCGGCGGACCGGACGGTGCAAAAGTTCGCTTTTGTGGATCAAAGTAGCCCGGCCTGCCGGGCGGGGTTGGGGGCTTGACATACAGGCCGGGCCCTTACCCCGCGCAGCGGGGCAGAGTTCCATTATGCGCCGCGCTTGCGGCGACCGACATTAACATTTTCTAAGACTTGAAAAGCCCGTCGCAGCTAATGAGCGTAAGCGACGGGCTTTGTGCTGCCGAGACGGCTACGTCCCAACGGTAAACGACAAGTCATGGCCGCGCAGTCAGTTCCAATCTTGGACAGCCCACCCGAGGAACGTGACGACACCAGCGACGTTCCGGTAAATGGCAATCGACGATGATATCGAAATGGCCAGGCGGCATGTTCACGAAGGCGAGCGGCACCTTCGCCGTCAGCACGAGTTGGTTGCCGACCTCAGCGATCAGGGATTGCCGACCGATGACGCCCTGCGCTCCCTCCAACTGCTTGAAGACATGCAGGCGATGCATCGGCAGCACTTGTCGCGGCTGCTGCGCAGAGCCGAAAATGGCTAGGAGGATTCCTGCCTTGTCGGGCCGGACCATGGGTGTCTGCACTTGATCTGGTGACAGGTCATGATCTGCCATGAGTGCGCCGGCCGAGACGATCGGAATCTGCAATTCAGCAAAACACTGTAACGCCGACAAGCGCAGGGACTGGACGCCCTGCCTCCAAATGCTCCGACTATTGCTCGTCCTTTGGGGCAACCTGCACCAGCTGCAAAAGCCCTAGCACGATCAGCGCCAAGACTGTGCCAAGAATTGCGATCTGCCAGAACCCGAGACCCACTGCCAATCCAATGGCACCGGCCAGCCACATTTCCGAGCCGGTCGTCAGCCCCTGAATCTCCCCTTTGGAGAAGAATATTAGCCCCGCAGCCAGGAATGCGACGCCGGCAGTTGTGGCTTCAATCAGGCGGATGGGGTCAATGGCTATCTCCTGGCCATCGAAGACGGGGAGATGGGTGATTTCGATGGCCAGGATGGCGATCAAGGCGGTTGCTAGACAGATCAGGATATGCGTCCTCAGCCCGGCCGGCCGGTTACGCCATTCGCGCTCCATGCCGACGAGTGAGCCAAGAACCGCAGCCAGCAAAAGCCTGGCTGAAATTACGGAAAATGGCAGCCAGGTTTGCTGCCCGAAACGTTCAACAAGCTCATCCATGAGCGCCAGAACGTATCTGTGGGCTGCCCGGTTCCTTCCGCAGGACGCCGGGATGTCCCTGCAACGCATATCGCCGGCAAAGCGCCGGAACATTCGAGCTCAGCCCACGTTGGGTTCTGTTCGACTGACAGGGACACACCTCAATGGAACCCAAATCATCGCGCGATCTGCCCGGTCCTAAGCCCCGCAAGGACAAGGAACGGGAAAACCAAAAAGCTGCCGCGAAAACGCCTGACAAGACCAACGATTGGGACCGGAACCAGGTGCATGGCGAGGGCGAGAGCATCGGGATCGACAAGGACGAACCATAGGCCGATCCACACCTCAGAGCGGCGTGCAATCTGAGCCGCCCAGGATGAGGCTTGCCGCCATCCCGACCACTGGAGTGCTGGCGGAGAGAGCGTCTTTCGAGTTCGCATCTAAATAATTGAAAAAATTTGGCTTTCGCGCCGGCTCGTTGCGCTGTTTGCTTCACGGTTGCCTTGGATGGCAAGCCTACCTGTCTGAGGTACAGACACGTCTCCATCCCAGTTTCTTACAAATTCGATCAGAATGCCCAACCCAAACCCGGAATGGCTGCTACGCACCCCCCACAGCGGACGAAGAAGATCGAAAACATGCTGCGGTATCGGCCTGGCATCGCAGATTGATCACAAGGGCTCTGACCCCGTTGTCGACCTCAGCCCGGACAAGTGCCAATTGCAGGGTCTTCAGGAAGGAAGAAGCTTCGCCGCTCGCAAGCGGTGAGTTCGCGAGGGACGGTGCGCCGGGCGAACTCAATGAGGTCCCGGGACGTTTGGAAGACGCGAAGGATGCGGACATCTTTTTCGCCGGAAACAATTGCAACGCCGGTGCCGTCGGAACTGAAAGCTGCGCGTGTAAAGCCCAGTAGAATGGTTGCTTCGTCGTGGCTGCCAAGGACGGCAATCTGGCGTCCCGATTGCGTCGCCCAGAGCCGGACCGTGCGATCCTTCGAGGACGCGGTCACGACATACAAACCGTTGGGACTGAACTGGGCGCTGTCCACCGCGCCGCTGTGGCCCCTTAGAACGGCCGTTTCCAGTCCGCCAGCGACGCTCCAGATCCGGATGGTTCCATCGCGCGAGCCGGTCAGCAGCAACTGACCGTCGGGGCTGAAGGCGACGACCGTTACCGCGCCGGTGTGTCCCACTAGCGTTCTGACGTTTGCTCCGTCCGTGGTCGACCAAATGCGAGCCGTGTGGTCGAGTGAGCCCGTGGCGACGAGTTGACCGTCCGGGCTGAACGCCGCTGCCGTGATGCGATCCTGATGCCCCACAAGAACCCTGAGCTCGGCTCCGCCCGTCGTCAAGAGGTGGCCCGCATTGTCTTCCCTGGCCGAGAGGATCAGATTTCCGTCAGGGCTAAGAATGGCCTGCGGTAGGTTGCTGCTCGTGTTGATGGCGGCTAGCTCGGTGCCGGTCGCCGCGTCCCACAGCTGCGCGGTGCCGTTCATCGATGCGCAGAGAAGCGATTTGCCGTCGCGACCAAACTGGATCTGGATCAGGCCGCGATGTGATCGGAACTGGGCGGTCTCGTGTCCCGTGGCCACATCCCAAACACGGACCTGCCCCCCAAGAGATGCAGTCGCGACGCGCCTTCCATCTGGGCTGAACGTCGCGCTTTGAACGATCTCATGTGTATCGAGCCGGATTGTCTCGCGCCCGCTCACGATATCCCACAGGTGCGCCGCGCTGTCGCCGCCGCCGGTCAGAAGGTGGACATTGTCGGGACTGAAGACCGCGAAAGTCGGCCGATATTCATGTGAGAGCGAAGTCGTCAGCGCGCCGTCGACATCCCACAGCCGAGCGGTGCCATCGTGTGAAGCAGTGAGAAGAATGTTGCTGTCGACCGGGCTGAATTCCATATGCTCGACCAAGGATTCATGACCGGCGATCGTCGTCACCAACGAGGCGCGTTCAGCGTCCCAGATGCGGATCGGCCCATTGACCGAGGCGGTCGCCAGGAAGCGGTCGTCCGGGGTGAAAGCACCGTTCATCTCCACATCGCGTTCATCCGTATCGATGTCTGCCTTCAACCCCGAAACCTCTTGGCCTAGCACATGATCCAGCGTTCCCAACGCTCCATCCCAAATTCGGGCAGTGCCATCGATGGATACCGTGGCGATTCGCTGACCCCCATGACTGAAAATGACGCCGTTCAATTGCGTGTCGCTCTTGCTGCCGGCCAGCTTTGCGATCTCCGTTCCTTTCGACAAATCGAAAACGCTGGAAGTGTCTCGGTGTGAATGCCAACCCCACGGGCCGGCCAGCATCCGGCTTCCGTCCGGGCTGAACGCCAGGCTGTAGGGCCAGGAGGTCACTCGCATTGACCGCGTCAGCGCGCCGTCTGCGCTATTCCAGATCGAAACAAAATGCTTGCCTGCCGTCGCGAAGCTGCGGCCGTCTGAACTGAAAACAGCACGCGTATATGCGTCGCTTTTTACACCTAGAACTTTCTTTCCGGCCCGAGCATCCCAGAGCGTTGCATCGCTGTTCTCCCCCGCCGTCAGCACCCGGGTGCCATCCGGGCTGAAGATTGCCGTCGGATAATTGCCTACCGGGCGCATGATAAAGAGCTGCTCTCCCGAGACAGCGTCCCAGAGACGTGCAGTGCCATCCCTCGCCGCCGTCAGAATACGGCTCCCGTCCGGGCTGAATTCAGCCCTCTCCAAGGCCGCTTCATGACCCTTTAGAACTGCAGTTTCGGCACCGCTGGAGATGTCCCAGACGGCTGCAGTCTTGTCGTAGGATGCGGTGACGATGCGATCGCCGCTCGGATTGAATGCCGTATCCGTCACGCCGGCGCCATGCCGGAAGATTTTGATCTGGTGGTGCGCCAGCAGAGCCTTGTAGAGGGCTGCCTCCGCCTCGAACAGATATTGCCGCTCGGATTGGTCTTTTGAGGGCAGTGCTTCAAGCGCCAAGAGGATCGCAGCCTCGGTGCTGCCTGCCGCGGTGGACTGCTCCGAAAGGAACGAGAGCGAAAGGAACTGATTGCGCATCGCCTGGTCGCGTTGCGACCTCGCTTCCTCCTGCGCCCTGAAGGCGACCAGCGCGCCTGCGCCCGCGATGAGAGCGAGCATTATCGCCACAATCGCTGCGTTGCGGGTACGTCGCGAAAGCCGGTTTGCTGCTGCCGCCGCCAGGCTCCGGCGCTCGGCCTCGCGCTCCAGGCGCTCGTGTTTTGCCTCTTCGGCGGCCTCGATCAGCGCTAGCGCTGCGTGCCGGTCCTTCTCCTCTTTCTGCCGATGGGCACGCAAAGACTCCTCGATGTACTCAAGGACATAATCGTCGATCTCCTCCCGTCTCGACAACATTAGTTCTTCGCCCTCCGCCAGACGTTTGCCGGACGGAAGGAGAAGCTCTCGATTCTTGCTTTCCAGGTGCCATCGGTGGGCATCAGCCCTGAGGCGTTCGCGCGTCTCGAGATAATTCCGGTTTGCATTCACAATGTCACTTGCGCGCGGCCAGCGCCTCAACAGTGCTTCATGTGCAACGCGCACGAAGACACGCCCTGCGGCGTTCTCGTCGCTGACGAGGAGCCGCGCGTCGATCAAGGCCCTGACCAGCGCCGATCGCGCGGGAGTACCTGCAACTTCGGTGAGCAGGGCTGGACGTGCCGTCACGGTGTCATCGCTCAGACTTGCAGTTGTGAGGGCGCCCAGTACCGTCGGTAAGGCCTCCTGGATCTCGGGCGCCAGTAAATCCACGACTTCATCGGCGCGGCGCGCGATTGCGCCTTCGAGCCCGCCGAGCGCGCGATAATCCGCAAAGGTGAGAACGCGGCGCTGGCGGCCGGCCTGGTACAACGCGTCGAGCACAAACTCCAGAAGCGGCAATGATCCGGGATCGGCAGCTGCTGCCTCCTGCAGCACGTCATCGAGTCGCCCCAACTCGGCATTCTCCTCAAAGCGGAGTCCGGCAACGCCCGCCGGCTCACGGATGATCTGACCGATCTCCGGGCCAGTCGGCGGCAGGAGTTCGTAGCTGGAGAGGCCATCCTTGAGCGCCGAGAACCCCGGGACCTCGCCGCAGCGGTGAAAAAAATCCGAACGGATCGCCGCGATCACCCAGGCCAGTCCGCTCGCGGCGAGCAGCGTCATGAGCCGCACGAGAGCCTCGCGCGTCGCCGGCTGCTTCTCCGTCGTGAACAGCTCCTCCAGCTGATCGATGGCGACAACCAACCTGATCTGCGAGCGGGCCGACCCAGCGGCTTTGCCAAGTGCCTGGCGAACCATCGCCAGCGCCCGATCCGGCGCGCTCCTGCAAAGCCGAGCGAGCTCCGCGGCTGTTACTTCGCAGGCCAGTTCCGGCACAGCAGCTTCGCTAAGCAGCGCCGCAGCCAGCACAGCGAATGCGTCCGGTCCTTCGGAGAGGCGGATCAGGCAGCGGCGCCACAACGATATGCCCGCCACGGTTCCGGGCCGGATCAATGACGGCAGCAGGCCAGCGCGCAGGAGGGAAGACTTGCCGCAACCGCTCATGCCGTAGATTAGCAGGAACGCAGTGCCGCTTGCTGCCTGCTGCTCCAGTCTTGAAGTGCAGGCAGCAATCGCCCGCGCTCTGCCGAAGAAGAGATCGGCATCTTCGAATTCGAAGGCATCGAGACCGCGAAATGGCGACCTGACCGGTTCCTCTGAAGCAAGAGGTACGCGGTAGATGCGCAGGGCACGTGCGACGTCCTTCAGCTTCTGCTCGCCAAGCTCGATGAATTCCAGCGGGAGCCGGTCTCGAGCCTGGGCATGAACCGCTTCCGTGATGCAAATCCCGCCCGGTCGTGACAATGATTGAACATGGGCTGCGACCTCGACCGCCTCGCCCCCGAGGTGGTCGCCCTCGTCGACGACATAACCGAGGTGAAGCCCGATGCGGAAGCGCAGGCGCTTTGTCTTGGGAACTTGGCAATTCCGTCTGTCGACCTCATGCTGGATGTCGCTCGCACACCGCAAGGCCTCGACAGGGCCTGCGAATTCGGCGACCACGCTCTCTTCGGCGCTCGAGAACACGCGACCGGCATGTTGCACCAGCAGCCGATCGACGATCTGCCTGTACGGCCCGATTGGTACAGCAGCGCCCCGCTCAGCCTCACCTGGCGGCCGACCGTCAGCAGCCAGTTCGGCTGCCAGGATAGTGGCCATTCTTGGCCCGGCGCTTGAAGGACGGACCAGCCTGTAACCGCGCCGAGGCACCGTCTCCACAACAGCCTGCCGACCGTCATTGAGCGCCGCACGGATCTCGTGAATGCATTGCACAAGGCTGTCGTCGGTGACCGCGATCCCGTTCCAGACCGCCCTCATCAGCTCGTCCTTGGTGACGACGCGATCAGCGTTCTCCAGAAGGTGACGAAGCACCGCGAAGGTTTGGTGACGAAGTGCGATTGTGCTGTTCGATTTGTCGCGCAAGGTCTCGCTGCTCACGTCGACGGTAACGCCGTTGAGCACGAACATCGTGGGCGGCGAGCTACTCAAGCCGTTTCCCTCAAGCACGAAGCCGCAGTCCAATGTTTCGATCCTAGCACGGTTTCGCGCTTGCCATCATCATTCACATCGGGCGGGGAGCGCCGATTTCGGCAAATGATCGGAAGCCGTTCGTGACCCCGAGACGCCTCGGACCGACAATCGCAGCGTCAGCGAGAGGCTCACCATGGACGACGAAGTGCAGATTGCTCGAAGTGTGGGCGCAAGGCCGGTGCTCCGGCTCACAGGCGTGTGCCTGATGAGCCTGTTCTTGGCAATGGCGCCCCAGGCTCACTCAACCGACCGTTCCCAGGACGGCCTGGTCGACGTCGATCTGCAATTGATCCTTGCAGTGGACGTTTCGCCGTCGATGAGCAAAGTTGAGCAAAGAGTGCAGCGCGACGGCTACGTCGATGCTTTCCGCCACGCGGACATTGCGGGGGCAGTCAAGTCGGGAGAGCGTGGAAGAATTGCAGTGCTCTATCTGGAGTGGGCAGGGCCAAATCAGCAAACCGTCATCGTGCCATGGACAATCGTCCAAAGTCGCGAGGACGCTCTCACTTTGGCAGACAGGCTCGCGGCTTTGTCGTTGACTGAAGGCCGCGGAACGTCGATTTCCGGCGCATTGTCTGCCGCGAATGATCTGTTCGCGAATAGTGGCTTGCGCAGCCCGCGCAGGGTTGTTGATATATCCGGCGACGGACCCAATAATGCGGGAGCACTCCTTGACCCCATCCGGCAGGTTCTTCTCGCGGAAGGCGTGACGATCAACGGGCTGCCTATCGCACTGCCCCGGATTGGCGGGGCCGACGGGTTCGCGAGGTATGGCCGTTCCAACCTGCAATCCTATTTCGAGCGCTGCGTCATTGGCGGACCAGACGCGTTTGCGATCGGTGTCACAGAGCCCGCCATGTTCGCCACCGCAGTCCGTCGAAAGCTGGTGCGTGAAATCGCCATGAACACGGATCTGGTGATCTACGCCACCTATACGGCGCGTTCAGACAGCACGACCGATTGCAACCTGATCGGTCAGCTGCCAGGGCGATAACGATCGGCGATAGCATGAGGGCTTGTGGGCGGGCCGCACGAAACGTCTTTCCGGCCACCTGCCTAACAGCCAATTGCGGATGGCTTTGAGGTGTCTTCCCTCTTCGCTAACAGCTTGAAAATATCATAGTATTAGGAAAATTGATGGCGGAGAGAGCGGGATTCGAACCCGCGTTACGGTTTCCCGTAAACACACTTTCCAGGCGTGCGCCTTCAACCACTCGGCCACCTCTCCGTCTTGCATGTCGCGTCGGCCGGTTTCGCCGCGCGGGTTGGGGAGATGCATCTCCCTCGGGAAGGCCTCTCGGCCTAAATTTGGGGTGCCTTCAACCGGCAGGCAACCCTTTCCCGGCACCTCTAGCCGTCTAGGCAAAACAGGCGCGGGGCTCATCTAGTCGATCCGAAAGCGAATGCCAAGTCATTCCGTGGCTTTTGCCGTGGATGACACGGAAGCTGCCTCGGTGGCCTGCCATGCAGCCGAATGCTGCGCACAGGCCGGCCGGCGGAGTTTCCCGCGCTTGACTTCGGCTCTGGCCGCCTGTCGACTGCCTGAGGCGTTTGTTTTGTGCACTTCCGGACGGAAAACCACGACGCAGTTCCCGGAACTGCTTGGGCTTTGCGAGGGGCATCGTCCTGACATGGCATCGATCAACCAGCAGCCCGCGGGCCGGCCCGACAGCGGGCTCTCCTTCATCCCGGTGGCGTGGCTGATCATCGTGATGGCGCTTTCGGCCTATGGCCTGATCTCGAGCTGGCGGCTGATCGGCGACTTCAATCTGCCGGAAAGCGTGCTCTTCCTGATCTACGGCGGGCTGACCGGCGGCGTC
This sequence comes from Mesorhizobium sp. M1A.F.Ca.IN.022.07.1.1, assembly GCF_003997575.1. Lineage (NCBI taxonomy): Bacteria > Pseudomonadati > Pseudomonadota > Alphaproteobacteria > Hyphomicrobiales > Phyllobacteriaceae > Mesorhizobium > Mesorhizobium sp. M1A.F.Ca.IN.022.07.1.1. The sequence continues at coordinate 4,479 of NZ_RZST01000067.1, read as the reverse complement.
GTGACCATTCTGTGGGGGCTTTACCTGCTCGGCCTCGCCTTCAACCGGTCGGCGCGTTTCCCGCGTCACTATACGATCTGGCAGGTCGCCATCATCCTTTGGCTCGTCGTGCGTCAGGCCTACACGCTTCTTGTGCCCGATTTCGTCTTCTCGGCCGAAGGGCTGGGCTTCACGGTGGCCGAGATCGCCATCGGCCTGCTCTGCATCTACCTCCTGCGGCGCGGCGCCGGCGCCGACACGGTGTATGCCAATCCCGAGGCCGTACGCCCGCCGCTCCTGGTCTCGCTCGTCGCCGCGTTGCTCGGCATCATCCTTGGCGGCGCCATCGGCGCCTGCATCGGATTTTTCGCGGGGTCGCTGATCGCCGACGCCACCCATATGAGCTGCTTCGAGGGCGCTTGCGGGTTTTTTGCTGTCTTCATCGGCTTGGGCGGCCTGATCATCGGAGCCGTCGGCGGCCGGATTTTCGCCATCTGGCGCGTCAACCGGCGCAAAGCGGCGCGGAGGGCCTAACTCAAAATCACGTGTCGCGATTGCGTGGCGGTTGTGCACGCTCTATGTCGTTTGGCGGGGCAGACGGGAGTGTTCCCGGGGAGTGCGTTGGATGCTGCGTTTCATCTTTCGGCTGGCGGCCATGGTTGCGTTGTCGATTTCTGTCATCATGGCGGTGATCGACACCACGCGCTCTGTCGCGGCGTCGGCGCTGGTCATGACGCCGCTCAACGCAAGCTGGCTGGCGGTATCGCCCGACACGCGCGCCGCGTTCGAGACCTATGTGCGCGCCAAGGCCAGTCCGCTGGTCTGGGACGGGATCATCGCCTGGGTGCTCGGCCAGCCGGGATTCGCCGTGTTCGCGGTATTGGCGTTCCTGCTCTACGCCCTCGGCTACCGCCGGCGGCGCCACGAATTCGCCCCGACCAACTGACGCGGACTCCGCCCGAAACGGTCGGCCTTCACGCTTTTTCCAACAGGTCAAAATTCCACGTGAATTTTGTTTCGGGCCGTGCCAGATTGGCCGCGAGCGGGAGGGGCATACACTTCCTGCCTGACGTCGCATGCCTGCCGGAGAACCGGGCAGGGTGTGCGGTGCAACGGAAAATAACCGACAGGGTGTGGATCACATGAAACGTATCGTTCTCGGCCTCCTGGCCGCAACCGCAATGGTTCTCCCGGCCTTCGCCGCGGATGTCCAGCCGGCCATCCTCTACGATCTCGGCGGCAAGTTCGACAAATCCTTCAACGAGGCTGCCTATAACGGCGCCGAGAAATTCAAGAAGGAAACCGGCGTCGCTTATGTCGAATTCGAAGTCTCCAACGCTTCGCAGCGCGAGCAGGCGCTGCGCCGCTTCGCCGAGGACGGCCGCAACCCGATCGTGATGGCCGGCTTTGCCTGGGAAGATGCGCTGAAGAAGGTCGCGGCCGAATATACCGACCTCAACTTCGCCATCATCGACGATGCCGTCGACCTGCCCAATGTCCGCTCGCTGGTGTTCAAGGAGAACGAAGGCTCCTACCTCGTCGGCATTCTGGCTGCGATGGCGTCGAAGTCGAAGAAGGTCGGCTTCGTCGGCGGCATGGACATCCCGCTGATCCGCAAGTTCGAATGTGGTTATGTCGGCGGCGCCAAGTCTGCCGGGGCCACCGAGGTCATCCAGAACATGACCGGCGATACCCCGGCCGCCTGGAACGACCCCGCCAAGGGCGGCGAGATCGCCAAGACCCAGATCGATCAGGGCGCGGACGTCGTCTATGCCGCGGCCGGCGGCACCGGCGTCGGCGTGCTGCAGGCGGCCGCGGATGCCGGCAAGCTCGGCATCGGCGTCGACTCCAACCAGAACGGCCTGCAGCCCGGCAAGGTGCTGACCTCGATGCTGAAGCGCGTGGACGTTGCCGTCTACACGGCTTTCATGGACGGCAAGAACGGGACCTTCAAGGGCGGCGTCGAAAATCTCGGCCTGAAGGAAGGCGGTGTCGACTACGCCATGGACGACAACAACAAGGCGCTGGTGACGGACGAGATGAAGGCGGCGGTCGAAAAGGCCAAGGCCGACATTATCGCCGGCAAGGTCCAGGTGCACGATTACACCACCGACAACAACTGCCCATATTGATCGGCAACTGAACGAGGCTTCTTAGACCGCCGGGCTTTTTGCCCGGCGGTTTGTTTTTGGGACCAGCATCATGCAACCGATTATCGAAGCCATGAGGGAGCGCGATGTCGAGACGATCGCCAAGCTGCGCCTGGCCGCCTTCTTTGAAGGCACCGGGCGGACGCTCGCAGAGGATATGGCGGGACTTCGCGGGCTGATCGCAGGCGACGGGTTCGAGGCGGCTGTCGTCGCCCGCCTCGGCGGCTCGCCGATCGGAAGTTGCCTCTTCGTCCGCAACGAGATCGACCCGGCGCATGATCTGACGCCGTGGCTCGCCGGGCTTGTTGTTGACGAGGCGTATCGAGGGCAGGGCGTTGGCACGGCGCTGGTCAGGGCCATAGAAGGCCACGCCGCGTCGGCCGGCGTTAACCGGCTCTATCTCTACACCTGGCAGGCACGATCTTTCTACGAAGCGCTTGGCTGGACTGCCACGGAAGCTTTCGAGCAGGAGGGCGAGCCGATGCTTTTGATGTCGTGCGCCCTATAGCGTGCCGGCGAGATAGCCCAGCGCGAAGGCGGCCGCCAGGGCGAGCGCGATAGCCAGGCCGAGCCGGCCGCCAAGGGAATGCAGGCCGACGCCATAAGGCTTGCGCTCGATCTTGTTGATCACGATCGGCTGCGGCTTCGCATCGCCCTTGTCCAGCCCGGCAAACCGCATTTGCGGCAATTCGCCAAGCCGGCGCTGCACAAGCTGCCAGCGCTCATCCGAAGCCGTGGCCGACGCTCCCTGCGGCTCCAAAGCACGCATGCGCTCGGCAAGCCGCAGCACCGCGTCGCGAAAGGCGGGATCGATCTCTAGGTCGCGCTCGGCGCGAGCACGCTCCCGTTCGTCCATCAGGCCGAAGACATAGTCGCCGGCCCTTGCGATGCGGTCTCCTTCACCGGCCATGACCGTTCTCCTCGAACTCGCTCGCTGACCCCGCAGGCTCAGTAGTGCGGCGGCTTGGTCACCGGCACGTCGGGAGCGGCCTGCTCCTCCAGGGCCAGGAACCGATCGGTAAGGGCGGCGAGCTTGCGTTCCATGCGCTCGATCACCGTCCACTGCTCGGCGATCTGGCCGGACAGTTCCTCGATCGTCTTTTCCTGCTCGGCGGCGCGGATTTCCAGCGTCGTCAGCCGATCGTCAGGCATCGTCATCATCCCGGTCTCTGTGAATGTGAAGCTCCCGGCCACCTTCGAAATTGACAAGCGCGGGGGGATTTGTCGAGAGTGAATGGCGTTCCGGCCAATTGGCACGGGCGGGGCATCATGCTAGGCATTTTGACCAAGCGATAAAAAAATAACGAGTGGGACAGGCTGCATGGCGCAAGCCGCAATCGAGCTCATAGGCATCAACAAGAGTTTTGGCGCCGTGCGCGCCAACCGCGACATCAACCTGGAAGTCACGCGCGGCACCATCCATGGCATTGTCGGGGAGAACGGCGCAGGCAAATCGACGCTGATGTCGATCCTCTATGGCTTCTACCAGGCCGACAGCGGCGAAATCCGCGTGGCGGGCAAGCCGGTGTCGATCAACACCCCAAACGACGCGATAGCGCTCGGCATCGGCATGGTGCACCAACATTTCATGCTGGTCGACAATTTCACGGTGCTGGAGAACGTCATCCTCGGCGCCGAGACCGACGCGCTGTTGAAGAGCAGCATCGCCAAGGCGCGCTCCGAGCTCGAACGGCTGGAGCGCGAATACGGCCTCGAGGTCGATCCCGACGCCATCATCGAGGAATTGCCGGTCGGCCTGCAGCAGCGCGTCGAGATCCTCAAGGCGCTCTATCGCGGCGCCGAGATCCTGATCCTCGACGAGCCGACAGGGGTTCTGACGCCAGCCGAGGCCGACCATCTGTTCCGCATCCTCAAGCAGCTGAAGGAACAGGGAAAAACGGTGGTGCTGATCACCCACAAGCTGCGCGAGATTATGGCCGTTACCGACACGGTCTCGGTCATGCGCCAGGGGACCATGGTGGCGACCAGGGTGACCAGGGAAACGACGGTCGGCGAATTGGCCGAACTGATGGTCGGCCGGCGCGTGCTCTTGCGGGTGGAGAAGGGCCAGTCGGAGACCGGTGCGATAAAACTCTCGGTCAAGAACCTGACGGTCAAGGATTCACGCGGCGTCACCATGGTCGACGACGTCTCCTTCGACGTCCGCGGCGGCGAGATCGTCGGCATCGCCGGCGTGGCCGGCAACGGCCAGTCGGAGCTGCTCGAGGCGATCTCCGGCATCCGGCACGCCGTCTCGGGCGAGGTCATGCTCGAAGGCAAGCCAATCGACCTGACCGGCAAGGCCGATCCCGGCGAATTGCGCGACCGCGGTCTCGCCCATGTGCCGGAA
>NZ_RZST01000679.1:0-881 GCF_003997575.1 Mesorhizobium sp. M1A.F.Ca.IN.022.07.1.1 | reverse complement strand
CGGCGCCCCGCGCATCACCAAGGACGGCGTCACCGTCGCCAAGGAGATCGAGCTCGAGGACAAGTTCGAGAACATGGGCGCGCAGATGGTGCGTGAGGTCGCTTCGAAGACCAACGACATCGCCGGCGACGGCACGACCACCGCGACCGTTCTCGCCCAGGCCATCGTCCAGGAAGGCAACAAGGCCGTTGCCGCCGGCATGAACCCGATGGATCTGAAGCGCGGCATCGACCTCGCCGTCACCGAAGTCGTTACCGCTCTCGGCAAGGCTGCCAAGAAGATCAAGACCTCCGAGGAAGTCGCCCAGGTCGGCACGATCTCGGCCAATGGCGACGAGTCGGTCGGCAAGATGATCGCGGAAGCGATGCAGAAGGTCGGTAACGAAGGCGTCATCACCGTCGAGGAAGCCAAGACCGCCGAGACCGAGCTGGAAGTCGTCGAAGGCATGCAGTTCGACCGCGGCTATCTCTCGCCCTACTTCGTCACCAACGCCGACAAGATGGTCGCCGATCTGGAAGACGCCTACATCCTGCTGCACGAGAAGAAGCTCTCCAACCTGCAGGCCATGCTGCCGGTCCTGGAAGCCGTCGTTCAGACCTCGAAGCCGCTGCTCATCATCTCGGAAGACGTCGAAGGCGAGGCTCTGGCCACGCTGGTCGTCAACAAGCTGCGCGGCGGCCTGAAGATCGCCGCCGTCAAGGCTCCGGGCTTCGGCGACCGCCGCAAGGCCATGCTGGAAGACATCGCCATCCTGACCGGTGGCCAGGTCATCTCGGAAGACCTCGGCATCAAGCTCGAGAATGTCGGCCTCAACATGCTCGGCCGCGCCAAGAAGGTGTCGATCTCCAAGGAGAACACCACCATCGTCGACGGCGCCGGCA
>NZ_RZST01000678.1:0-889 GCF_003997575.1 Mesorhizobium sp. M1A.F.Ca.IN.022.07.1.1 | reverse complement strand
GCTCGGCAATCTGCGCATCCTTTGCGGCCTCACGCTCAGCGGCCTTGGCAGCATCCGAATTGGCGAGGAACAAGCCGGCCTGCTTGCGCAGATCCCGCATGTTCGGCAGCCGCACGCGGTCAAGCTGACCGTCGGGCAGATCGCGGACTTCCTCCACCGTGCGGATGCCGGCGGTACGCAGCACATCCGCCTGCTCCGGTGTGACGCCCGACCAGGCCGCAAGCGCCGTGCCGTTGAGCGGGATTTCACGGCCTGCCTTGAAGGCCCCGTAAGCCGGCTCGATCTGGCTCCAGCGAGCGGTCATGAAGCGCAGCTTCTCGCCGTCCTGATCCTCGCCCATCAGCGACGGATCGGGCAGCAGATGGCGTACGCGTTCCGTAGTGCGCGTGTTGAGCGGCGAATGCGATGGCGAGTACGTCACCCAATCTTCCGGCTGAAGCTCAAGGATGCGCCGATTGCTGGCGTCGAGCTTGTAGCCCTTGGTGTCGCACTTCTCGGTCACCGGGTCGCCCTTGACCGGCAGTTTCTCGTAGCTCGTCTTGAACCCGATCACGCGGATAAGGGGCTGCGCTTCGCTCATAGGTTTCGGCTCCTGAAAACGTTGTGGGCGCCAGCGGCGCCCTACTGGTTGATCACATCGACGATGCCGGGAAACTCGGCGAGCAGCGCTGCCCACTCGGCTTCCGACAGGTTTTCAGCCTTGGCCAGGTTGACCGCGTTGCGATGTTCGCCGCCGTTCCAAAGCTGGCGGAATTTCGGGAAGATGCCGGCCTGGGGATCGACTGCGACGGGCTCGGCGGGTGCTTCGTTCTTGTCGGACTTGTCGACCCTGTCTGGCACTCCTTCGCTGTTGAGGAAAAAGGCGGGCCACGCTTCCGCAGCCCTCCCC
>NZ_RZST01000677.1:0-894 GCF_003997575.1 Mesorhizobium sp. M1A.F.Ca.IN.022.07.1.1 | reverse complement strand
CTCCCATTCCACCCGAGACCGGCAAATCAAGTTGGGTGTTCAAGGCGCGGATCGGCCCTTTTTAAAGCCTCCGCGATTTCATCGCCTGGACGAAGTCGGAGAACTTCCGCGCCGCCCATCGCAACGCCGGCACCGCCAAGGTGCATTATCTTGGCCACCCCGAGTTCGAAGGGTTTTTGGTCGTCGAGGGCGCCTGACCGCCGCTAACGCGGCGGCCTTCCCGCACCTGATTAGGCTGCCGCGAGCAGGCTGGCATTGCCGCCGGCCGCCGTCGTGTCAACGCAGACCGCGCGCTCATGCGCATAAGCCGCCGGATTAAGCACTTCGCTGACCAGCGGCACGATCGGCCCGGCGCGCTCGGCAACCACCTTGCGCACGATGCGCGCCGCTTCCGGCGTGCCGGAGAAGGCAACGACGTCGACGCGCAGCGAGCGCGCCTCGACCGGGTCCGGCCGACCGTCGATCGCCGCCAGTGGCAGGCCCTTGCCGGTCAGCGCCGACAGCGCCGCCGGCGCGCCTGGCGCCACTGCCAGAACGGCATTGCCGGCGGCTAAAGCCTGGATTGTCTGCGCAAGCAGCGTCTCGGCATCCGGCCCGAGGCAGAGCACCCGTCCGCGCGGCGCCAGCGACAGCGTGTTGGCCTCGCCGGTCGGGCCCGGCAGGTCGACCTGCCCGAAATCGAGGCCCGCTGCGGCGGCGATGGCCGCAGCCCCCTTGCCGCGCAGATGTTTTCTCAGAATCGCCACGCGATCGGGTCGCGTCGACCAACCGCCAAGCGTCGGGTCCGGCAGATTGTCCGCGAGTTCCGTCGCCGTCACCTTGTGGCCGTCGCCGACTTCCGTTCCGGCTTGCGGGCCCTTGCGGAAGCGGCGCAGATAATGTGGCCCGCCGGCC
>NZ_RZST01000676.1:0-900 GCF_003997575.1 Mesorhizobium sp. M1A.F.Ca.IN.022.07.1.1 | reverse complement strand
GGCCACGACGCCATCATCGACGCCGCCTGCGAGGCTTGGCAGAAGCTCATCGCCCAACCCGAAACAATCGAATCAATCGGAATGCGAGAGTGGGCTCACGTCGGTCGAGCTTCATGACCCTTGGTATTAGACGTCTAGAAAGGCTCTTCAGGCAGCGTCGCGCCCTCCTTTCGCATCGAGCAGGCCGGCTTGGGCGATACGGATCCGCTCGACTTCCTGGTGTTGAAGGCGAACCAGCGGTGGGCGCACGACGGCACGCGGCAAGCGGCCGAGAAGCACCAGCGCTTCCTTCATGCGGTTGTGCATGTCGACCCACGGTTCTAAGTAGAAAATCCGCGCAAGCGGATAGATCGTTGATCTGGCGTGCAGCGGCAAGATCATTCTTCTGAATGGCGTGGAAAAGCTGGCTTTGAAGATCCGCGATCACGCTGCCGCTTCCCGAGAGCAGGCCATTGCAGCCGAGCACGAGAGAACTCAGCAGCCACGCGCTATGGGTGGACAGAACGTTCACGGGCTGAGATCGGCTTTGAAGATTGCGCACTTGCCAGTCGTGCAGTTGAACGTTGCCCGACCAATCCTTGATAGCGTGAATGGTGGGTACTTCGTCCAAGAGACTGACAAGCGTTTCGGGCGGATAGCCCTGCCCCGTCGCCAGTGGACACTGGAAGATGATTAGCTGGAGGTCGGTGGCTGGCCGTGAGTGAACGGCGCGGGCGGGAAGACCAGCAGGGCAGACGCCCCGCCATGGTCCGCCGCGCGGGCGATGCGGGCCGCCTCTAAGCTCCCGTCAGCCCAGATGCCATGAACGAGAGGATATTTGTCGCCTACTTCATCCTGGGCGATCTCCATCACCCGGCGCTGCTCGTCAAAAGTGCAGGAGGCAACTTCGGTGGAATGGGC
>NZ_RZST01000675.1:0-905 GCF_003997575.1 Mesorhizobium sp. M1A.F.Ca.IN.022.07.1.1 | reverse complement strand
CGACAACGACATGGTGGTGATCTTCGGCGCCTCGGCGCTGGCCGATTTCGCCGATGTCATCCCTGCCGCGATCGAGAAGGCGGGCGGCAAAGTCATTCGAGCCGGCATGCCGGTCGATCCCGGCAATCTGCTGGTGCTCGGTACGCTCGACGGCAAGCGCGTCATCGGCGCGCCCGGCTGTGCCCGCAGCCCGAAGGAAAACGGTTTCGACTGGGTGCTGGACCGGCTGATCGCCGGGCTTGACGTGACGGCGGGCGACATTGCCGGCATGGGCGTCGGAGGCCTGTTGATGGAAATCCCGTCCAGGCCGCAGCCGCGCGAGCCGCTGCCGTCGCAGTCGGCAAAAGCGGAGCCGAGGGTCGACATCGTGCTTCTCGCCGCCGGGCGCTCCAGCCGCATGGGCGGGCCGAACAAACTGCTGGCGCTGTTCGACGGCAAGCCGCTGGTGCGGCGCACCGCCGAGCGGGCGCTGGGATCGAAAGCGGCCAACGCCATCGTCGTCACCGGCCATCAGCGCGAGCGGGTGCGCTCGGCGCTCTCAGGTCTCGATATCACGCTTGCCCACAATCCGGACTTCGCCGACGGGTTGGCCTCGTCGCTTAAGGCGGGCATCGCGCGGGTCGCGCCCGACGCGGCCGGCGCCATGATCGTGCTCGGCGACATGCCTGGTATCTCGTCTAAGGATCTCGATAGCCTGATCGATGCGTTCCGCCGATCCGGGGGCCGCGCCGTGGTGCGCGCGGCGCATCACGGCAAACGCGGCAACCCGGTGCTGCTGCCGCGGTCGCTCTTTGCCGCCGTCGCGCAGCTCGAAGGCGATACAGGCGCGCGCCATTTGGTCGAGGCCGAAGGGCTCGACGTCATCGATGTCGAAATCGGGCAGGGCGCTTCGATCGACGTCGATA
>NZ_RZST01000674.1:0-906 GCF_003997575.1 Mesorhizobium sp. M1A.F.Ca.IN.022.07.1.1 | reverse complement strand
CTTCACGTCCGGACCGTTGCTCTCATAGTTGCGCGTCAGGGGATTGGGCCCCTTGCGGTTGTTGTTGCCACCGCCGCCATTGTTGTTGCGACCGCGCATGCGCCTGTTCTGCTGTTGTGGCCTCATTCGACTCTCTTCATGTGAATTTTCTAAAACTCGTCGCGAACGGTGGCGCTCATGCAGCCGACCGTTTCGTTTTTTCACCGGCGTTCGCCCGCATCGATTGCGTTGGCGCCACGTGCCATCCTGTTCCGGTTACATCACTTGCCGGACGATTCCCGCACGAAGCATGGGCGTCGTTTGCGCAAGGAGGCAGCTATTTCCAAGGAAAACCGAATCGCTAAGAGCACTGCCTGCTTCGTCTCATCCGGTTAAGCCGGAACCTAGCTGCATTCCCTAATATTGCCAAGCGTTTTTTCGCACTGCATCAGGGCTTTCAACGCTCAAACACCAGAACCCTGTCGTTTCCGCCAAGATCGCGTCGCGCCTCCGACAGCCTGTAGCCGGCTGCCGCGAAGATTGCGGTCACCTCGCTTTGCTGCGTATGGCCGATCTCGACCGCTACCTTGCCCTGCGCTTCCAGAAATCCTTCCGCCTCTCCGGCGATGATCCTATAGGGGATCAGCCCGTCCACACCGCCATCGAGGGCCTGGCGTGGATCGAAATCGCGGACCTCGTCCTGCAGATTTCCAATGTCTCGACTGGGTATATAGGGTGGATTCGCGGCAATTAAATGGTATCGGCCCGAAACTTTTTCGAACCAGTTGGAATGCAAGGCCTTGAAGCGCCCGCCGAGCCCCAGATCCGCGGCGTTTCGCGTGGCGGTCGCCAGCGCGCCGGGTGAAATATCGACGCCGGTCGCGGTCGCGGCCGGAATCGCGCTGAGCAGCGCCAGCGCGATTGCGC
>NZ_RZST01000673.1:0-911 GCF_003997575.1 Mesorhizobium sp. M1A.F.Ca.IN.022.07.1.1 | reverse complement strand
TCAACACCATGCTTGCGGCGCGCTCCGCCGAAATGTCGAAGATTCTCGACGAGACGGCGCGTCCGCTGGTCGAGCGCTTCGCCCAGGGCGGCTCCGAGCTGCAAAAGAGGATGGAAGAGGTCACCGAACAGGCGACCGAGAAGCTGCGCAGCGAAAACGCGGCCCTCGTCAATGCGCTCGCCAACCGTACCGCGGAGACGCTCTCGGCGGTCGAGGGCGCCCGCTCGACGCTGGCCGACAGCGTTGCCGACCTTATCGGCCGCATGACCACCTCCAGCGCGCAGCTCAGTCAGCTGATCGACCAGGCGGCCGTCAATCTCGGCCAGGTCGAGGAGCGCCTGAGCGGCAGCACGCAGAGCTTCGCGGCGACCACCGAGAAGGCGGCCCAGACCTTTGCCAGCTCGGCGCGCCTCGTTGATTCCAACACGACGCGGCTCACCGATCTGTCGTCGGCGACGTTGCGCGAGGTCGCCTCGATCGCGACCAAGTTCGACGAGCACAGCCGCCTGCTGTCGAGCGCCTCGGACCTGCTGAGCTCCGCGCAGAGCAATCTCGAGCACACGCTGGAGCGGCAGTCGTCGCTGGAAGACCTCGCCGTCGGTCTGGTCAAGAAGTCGGAAGACCTCGAGAAAGTCATGCGCTCCTTCGAGACTCTTGTGGGCCAGACGATGCAGAATGCCGAGGGCCGGACGATGGAATCGGCGGAGAAGATTCGCACCGCCATCGCCGAGGTCGTCGATTCGGCGACGCGCCGCTTCGCCGACGCGACCGAGGAGATGCGGCGCACTGCGGGCTCCATCAAGAGCGAGCTGGACCTCACCCGCGCCGAGCTCAAGAAAGGCGTCATCGAGATGCCGGAGGAGGCCAAGGAATCGACCTCGGCCATCCGCCGCGCCGTCGCCGAGCAGATT
>NZ_RZST01000672.1:0-916 GCF_003997575.1 Mesorhizobium sp. M1A.F.Ca.IN.022.07.1.1 | reverse complement strand
ATACTCACCGGTGACGAAGCGTTCCTCGCCGAGATGAAACCCGACCTCGTCATCCCGGTCACCTTCGGCATAGTCGAAGAACCATTGTCCGCCCGGCTTGCGACGTAAGCGGCCGATAAGGTCGCCTTCGCCAGCGCGAAAACGCCGGACACGACAGGAGGCCTGGTGTGATTTCCATTCCTCGGCATCGAGCCGTCCCTCGTCAGTAAGCGGCGCCAGCACGTCGTAGCCTTCTTCGCGGTCTCCTTCCGGATGACCCTTCTCGCGAGCCAGAAGCAGGCGAATGGTCCTGAAATTCGGGGTGAGGTCGTGCAAAGTGGTCATGGCAAACTCCCTTCAAGGCCATTCCTACTGCAGCGACCGGATTTGACCTTGATCAGGGTCAATCGAGCCTTGGTTTGGCGACGGCTTACCTCATGATTGTCGGCGCATGTTCGCGAACCCAGCTGACAATCTGGGCAGCGCTCATGGCCCCCGATGTGCGCGCGATTTCCCGCTGGTGGTGAAACAGGATCATGGTGGGAATCCCGCGAATGCCGAGCCTGGCCGCAAGCGCCTGTTCCACGTCAGAATTCAGCTTGATCAGCCGAACATGCGGCTCAAGCACCTTGGCGGCCGCTTCATAGGCGGGCGCCATCATCTTGCAAGGGCCGCACCATGGAGCCCAGACGTCGACCAGAACGGGCAGACTGCAGCGGCCGACCTGACGATCAAAATTCACCGCGTCCACATCTTCTGGATGGCCCGAAAAGAGTCGGGCGCCGCATTTTCCGCATTTTGCACCGCTACCGTCTCGGTTCGGCGGCAGGCGATTGATCCCGCCGCATTTGGTGCAGACCACCAGACTGTCCTGGGTCATGGCTCTTCATCTCTCCTGGCTCGATCGTCTCCGAAACGCCCCTCGCCAAGTGCGCGC
>NZ_RZST01000671.1:0-920 GCF_003997575.1 Mesorhizobium sp. M1A.F.Ca.IN.022.07.1.1 | reverse complement strand
CCTGCGCTCTCGCAGTTTTTCGATCTGCGCGTCGATGTCGGAAATCGATGATTTTGCAGCCATGCCGGTGTCCTTGTCGGTTCGAGCCATCTGAACGACGCTGATTATACTATCTAGAAACTGATAGTAAAATAGGCTAGTTTGGCTCACCCCGAAAACGTCGTAGCCGGAATTCCGGCGATCGGCCGCCTTCCAGAAAAGCGGCATCGGCCCTTCGGTCCGATTGTTTTGAGGGCGCAACATACGTCGCTGGCGCGACGTGCTCGAAAGGGTTGGAGACCGTCTTGGCGATCATGTTCGTCAGAGCGCAGGTAATCAGCAGAGGGTCGGGTCGCAGCATCGTCTCGGCCGCCGCCTATCGCCATCGCGCTCGGATGATGGACGAGCAGGCCGGCACGTCGTTCAGCTATCGCGGCGGGGTCTCCGAACTGGTGCATGAAGAGCTGGCGCTGCCGGACGGCGTTCCCGCCTGGCTGATGACCGCCGAAGGAAAGCCCATTGCGGCCGCCAGCGAAGCATTCTGGAACGCGGTCGATGCCTTCGAAACCCGCGCGGACGCGCAGCTTGCGCGCGAGCTGATCATCGCGCTGCCGGAGGAACTGAGCCGGGCTGAGAACATCGCGCTGGTGCGCGAATTCGTCCGGGACAACTTTACATCGAGGGGCATGGTCGCCGATTGGGTGTTCCACGACAAGGACGGCAATCCGCACATCCACCTGATGACCGCCCTGCGGCCGCTCACCGAAGAAGGCTTCGGGCCGAAAAAGGTGCCGGTGCTCGGCAAAGACGGCGAGCCGCTGCGCGTCGTCACTCCCGACAGGCCGAACGGCAAGATCGTCTACGCGCTCTGGGCCGGCGACAAGGAAACCATGAAGGCATGGAAGATCGCCTGGGCCGAAACCGCGAACCGGCATTTGGCG
>NZ_RZST01000670.1:0-946 GCF_003997575.1 Mesorhizobium sp. M1A.F.Ca.IN.022.07.1.1 | reverse complement strand
GTTATCTGGCCACTGCCGGCTCCGGGGCGCTGGCGCGGCTCGACGGCTATCCGGAGATCAAGGTGGTGTTGCGCGCCGACTGGGACAAGGCGAAGGTCAGCGTCGTTTCGGGCGGCGGCGCGGGGCACGAGCCGTCGCATGCGGGCTTCGTCGGCGCCGGCATGCTGACGGCGGCTGTCTCCGGCGAGATCTTTGCTTCGCCGAGCGTCGAGGCGGTGCTGGCGGCGATCCGCGCGACGACCGGGCCGGCCGGCTGCCTGCTGATCGTCAAAAACTACGCCGGCGACCGCCTCAACTTCGGCCTCGCCGCAGAAAAGGCCCGCGCCGAGGGCTTCGCGGTCGACATGGTGATCGTCGGCGACGACATCGCGCTGCCCGACATCGCACAGCCGCGCGGCATCGCCGGCACGCTGTTCGTGCACAAGATCGCCGGACATCTTTCCGAATCCGGCCATGATCTAGCCTCGGTCGCGGCGGCAGCGCGGGCGGCGGCGAAGGATATTGTTTCGCTCGGCATCTCGCTCTCCTCCTGCTCGATCCCCGGCCAGACCCACGAGGACCGCTTCGGCGCCGGCGATGGCGAGCTCGGTCTCGGCATCCATGGCGAGCCGGGCGTGGAGCGCATAACCCTGCAGAGCGCCAGTGCGCTCGTCGCCATCATGGCCGACCGCCTCGCGGCCCGGCTCGATGCCGGCAGCCGCTATGCCTTGCTGATCAACAATCTCGGATCGGTACCGCCGCTCGAAATGTCGTTGATCGCCAATGCCGTGCTGGCCTCGCCGCTGGCAAAGGCGGTGAGGCTGACGATCGGTCCCGGACATCTGATGACCGCGCTCAACATGAACGGGTTTTCGCTGTCGCTGATCAGGCTCGAGGCGGAGCGCGAGGCGGCGCTGCTGGCGCCGGTCGGCCCGCATGCCTGGCTGCCGGCCAGGCCGGGTCGCCC
>NZ_RZST01000066.1:0-20709 GCF_003997575.1 Mesorhizobium sp. M1A.F.Ca.IN.022.07.1.1 | reverse complement strand
GATGTTGCTGGTGCTGCGGCTCCTCAACCCCAATTTCTACCTTCTCGACGAGCCGACCAATCACCTCGACATTGACGGCCAGGAAGCGCTGGAGGACGAGTTGCTGAAGCATCAGGCAAGCTGCCTGCTCGCCTCGCACGACCGCTCCTTCATCCGCGCGATCGGCAACCGGTTCTGGCTGATCGAGAAGCGGCGGCTGACCGAAGTCGACAGTCCGGAAGGGTTCTTCCGCTCGGTGGCCGCGACGGAGCGCTGATAGCCACGACAAGGCCGGCCTATACGGGGGGCCGGCCTATACGGGCCGGCTTTCCGGGCGCGCATGAAAAATTCCGGTGACCTGTCGGATTGCCGCAGCATTCCTCGTCCTTGGGATGCCGACACGGTGCTGACGGCACCAACCAGGGAGAGTTTATCATGTCCATCTTGTCATCCATCAGCCGCATCGCCAGCCAATATGCGACGGCGCGCGCCCGCTACCGCAGCGAGCGCATTCTGCTTTCGCTGCCGGCCGACCTGCGCAAGGACATCGGTTTTCCGGAAATTCTCGACACGCGAAACGGCCGCTGCACAGCCACTTTCTCGACCGACGTCATTTGAAAGTGACCAACGGGTTCATGCGACGGTCATCGGCTTCACCGGCTGCGCGGCCGGTCCGGGCCCGGCCCGCTAAAAAAATTCCGCTGCCCGTGTAGGATTGCTGTCGCCTCGTCCGTCTTTTGATCGCAACGCCCAATCAACCCGTGAAGAGGAACACGTGAAATGACCGACCAGAACCCGCCCCGCGCCAAAGTTCTTGGCGGATTGACCCCCTATCTGCAGGTCGACGGCGCCATCAAGGCGGCCGAGTTCTACAAGAAGGCTTTCGGGGCCGAGGAAGTCTTTGCCTATCCGCCGGACGACAAGGGCCGCACCATGCATATCCATCTCTATGTCAACGGCTCGACGCTCATGCTGGGCGACGCCTATCCCGAGCACGGCCATCCGCATCAGGCGGCGCAGGGTTATACGCTCCAACTCCATCTCGGTAGTGACGACGTCGATGCCTGGTGGAAGCGCGCGGTAGACGCCGGCTGCGAAGTCGTCACGCCCCTCCAGGTAATGTTCTGGGGCGACCGCTGGGGCCAGGTGAAGGATCCCTTCGGCGTCGCCTGGGCGATGAACGCGCCGGTAAAATAGGTTTCCCAGCGAGCAAGCGTCGGCCGCCAATCCCAGGGCTGACGCGCTCACCCGCGCCGGGTCGTATCCCCGCCGGCCCGGCGCTCGTTTTCAGCGAAGGAGCTTACCCATGTCCTATGTCGATGGTTTCGTGCTTGCCGTGCCGAAGGCAAATCTCGATGACTACAAGAAAATGGCTGCGAATGCCGGCGCCGTCTGGAAGGAGCACGGCGCGCTCGCCTATGTCGAATGCATCGGCGACGACGTGCCCTATGGCGAACTGACCTCGTTCCCGCGCGCCGTGCAGGCGAAGGACGACGAAGTCGTCATCTTTGCCTGGGTCGTTTACGAATCCAGGCAGAGCCGCGACGCGGTCATGGCGAAAGTGATGGCCGACGAACGTCTCAAGATGGACTGGTCGACAATGCCCTTCGACGGGAAGCGCATGATCTTCGGCGGCTTCCAGCCATTTATCGAGGTTTGAGCACAGCCGATTCGGTCCTCATCCAGGGCGGAGCAGGAGCGGAGCTCCTGCTTCCCCCTGGAATGACGAGGTTGCGAGGCAGCGGCTAATCTCACAGGCCTGCGATGGCTGAGAGCAAGCGGCCTACCAGTCCAACCCGGCTCTATCCGTTCTGGAGCTTGACGAGCAGCGGCTTCAGCCGCTCCCCATAACGCTTCCACAGGTCGACCGAGCCCTGATACATCGGCTGGCGCACCTGCGCGGCCGACGCCGTGCGCACCGGCCGGTCGGTCTCGTGGAACGCCAGCACCTTGTCGTCCCAAGGCAGGCCGAGATGCGCCATCAGCGCCCGCGTCTGGCCTTCCTGATCGGCGACGAAATCCTCGTAGCGGACGTCGTGGACGACGCCGGGCAGAACTTTGTGCCAATGCGCCATGATATCGGTGTAAAGGTTATGGAAATCGGCGAGCTCGCCGAGATCGTAGCCGTAACGATGGCTGTCGCCGCGGAAATGCACTTTGAAGATCGACAGGCACGTGGCCGCGGCGTCGCGCGCGCAATGCACGATCTTCGCCTTCGGCAGCATCATGTGCAGGAAGCCGACCAGCAGGAAGTTGCCCGGCATCTTGTCGGTGACATGGCGGAAGCCCGGATACCGGGCATGCAGCATGTCGATATAGGCCTGCCCGGCTTCGGCAAAGGCCTTGTCCGGCATGTCGGCTATCCCTGAGGGAAAACCGCCCGGCATGCTCATCGGAAACTGCCTGCCGACGACCGACTTCAGGATGCTGAGCTCGCCCGCGCCAAAGACCTGCGGATGGCTGGCGATGATCTGCTCGACCAGCGTCGTGCCGGAACGCGGCATGCCGACGACGAAGATCGGCGTGTCGTCGGAAATGTCGCTCGGCCTGTGCTTTTCGAAGAAGGCCTTGTCGAAGGCCGACTTCATCGCTTCGAACTCGTCGCGCGTTCTCACCGGGTCGTAATCGATGCCCTTGCGGCGGATCGCATTGCCCTCGGCGAAATAGTCGAAGGCGCGGCCATAATCCTTCAGATCGTCATTGGCCTTGCCGAGGCCAAAGGAAAGCTGCATGCGCGCAAGGCTGTCCTGCGGCGCCTTGGCGTGCTCGGCCTCCATGCCGGCAAGCTCGGCGTCGCGCTCTGTCTGGCGCTTGACCTGGGTCAGCAGAAGCCAGGCTTTCGCCATCGCCGGAGCGATCGCCACCGCCTGGCGGGCAAGATCGGCGGCCTCGGCGAGCTTGCCCTTCTCCATCAGGGCGACGCCCAGTCCGTAGAGCAGCTCGGCATCCTTGGGCCGGATCGACAGCGACTCGCGGAAGAGCGCAATCGCCTCGTCGAGCCGCCCGGCTTCCTGCAGCGTTTCGGCAAGGCCGATGCGGGCGCGGACATGGAACGGGTTGCGGCCGATCGTGCCGCGATAGATCTCCTCAGCGCCATCGAACTGGCCGAGCTGCTTCAGCGACGAGCCGAGATTGTCGCGTGCCGCGAGTTGGTCCGGGCGGATGTCCACCGCGCCACGGAAGAAATCGACGGCGGCGGCAACGCGGCCGAGGTCGCGCATCACCGTGCCCATGTTGTTGAGGAAATCGGCATTTTGGGGCTGCAGCGTGACCGACTGCTCGATGAAGTCCAGCCCTTCCTCGCTGCGACCGGTCTGGTGCAGGAGGAGCCCGAGGAAATGCAGCGCGGCGGCATGATTAGGCTGCTGCCCCAGCACCTGCCGGTAAAGCGACTCCGCCTCCTGCCGGCGTCCTGCCTGGTGCAGCTGCAGCGCCCGTTGCACATAGGGATCGAGGGGGCTCGCCGATCCTGGCTTGCCGCCCGCGTTTGCCGCTCTTCTCTGATCTCTGTTAATGGGAAACCTGCCGTGTTTGTCCGCCCGCCGGACCTAAGCCAAGCGGGCGGCAGATGCAAGTGTGTGGGCAGCGCTCCGGCGACTTGCCCGCAATGCCGCTAGCAAGGCCCGTCGCCGATGATGCGATAGTCCGCCGCGCGGGCCTCGCACGCATTCGGGAAAGTGCGCACCTCGCCGTAGCGTCTGGCGCAGACCGGCGCGTATTCGCGGGTGCAGAAGGTTTGCTCGCCGCCACCGCCGCCATCCCGGCAAGGCCCGTCACGCACGATACGATACCCTGCCCGCTCCGCCAGGCAGGCATTGGCGAAGGTCTGGCGGTCGCCGCCGCGTCTTGCGCAGACCGGTTCGTAGTGCATGGTGCAGAGCTGCGGATGCGGCCTTGGCGGGCGCGGACGCGGTCCTTCGTCGACGACCACCGTACAGGCCGCCAGCAATGCCGACAGTAGCAGGGCGACAAGGCCCTGCTGCGAAACGATTGCCGCAAGAAATCGCATAGGTCCCTCTCCTATCTGGCTCAGGCGCGATCGCGCCAGCTCGCGCAATTCCTCGCCATTTTGGGATCGAACGCAACCCCGGCTTGTGCTTTGCCCGGGGCGAAATTTATCGCCGGTCGGCTTCTCGCACTGGCCCATGCCCGGCTTTTCACTGGCCGATGACCGGTCATGGCGCCGGGTCTATCGATGGCCTCGCGTTGGGCGCGCCGAGGGCGGCCCGCGGTGCTGTCTTGCAACCATCACATTTCCGTGTAATAAATTTGGTGTTCGGGCATTTGCGACCCGGAGAGCGGCACGTTTTGGACGACCTTTCCCCGATAGTGTGAATCTCTGACGGCCCCGTTTTTCGGCGGGGGCTTTGACCATGCGCGAATGCATGACTGCCGAAGCAACACCGGGATCAGCCCAAGGAAGCGGGCGAGCCCACGAGACTGATACGGGTGAAGGAGTTTCCCCCATGGCCCAGACCGGCACCGTAAAGTTCTTCAACGCCACCAAAGGCTTCGGCTTCATCACGCCTGACGGCGGCGCCAAGGACGTGTTCGTCCACATCTCCGCGATCGAGGCCTCCGGCCTGCGTACGCTCGTCGACGGCCAGAAGGTCACCTTCGACGTCGAGCCTGACCGCATGGGCAAGGGTCCGAAGGCGGTCAACCTCCGCGCCGCCTGAGCGGGCGACGCTGCCTGTCCTTCCGCTGATGAACGGCGTGGCAGGATCATGAATCGGCTTCGCAGGAAGCTTGAGTTTTCGAGGGCGCGACGGTTCCGTCGCGCCCTTTTTTGTCCGGCAAATAGTTGTATTGGCAGGCGAAAACTTTCTCTTGCCGATAGCGCTAAAATAAAGGACAAATTTCCTCTCGGGCAGTTTGCCGGCCCGAGACTGACTTGATGGGATCAAAGGAGCTTCCCATGCCGCAGACCGGCACCGTCAAATTCTTCAACCATGCCAAGGGCTTCGGCTTCATCACGCCCGACGATGGCGCGAAGGACGTCTTCGTCCATATTTCGGCCGTGCAGGCGTCGGGCCTTCCCGGTCTTGAGGATGGGCAGAAAGTGACATTCGACACCGAGCCCGACAAGCGAGGCAAGGGTCCGAAGGCCGTCAACCTGTCTATCGGCTAAGCCGGCACAAGACAGATCCGACGGAGACTGAGCAGGCGGGGCGCTCCCGCAGAGCTCGGAATTTTGTCGAGCCGCGAATCGTTCGCGCAGTGCCGTTCAGCCTCCGTTCAGCCACGGTCTTCTACTAACCCCTGCTAAAGCCGACCCGCATCCCCTGAAATACGCGGGCCGGCGCGAAGGAGACCGAAAATGAACCGAATTCTCAAGACCGCCATTGTGACCGCCGGCGTCGCCGCGACCACTTTGGCCACCTTCTCGGCGGCAAATGCTGATGATTGGCGCTGGCGTCGTCATCATCACAATGGCGGCGACGCCCTTGCCGCGGGCGTTGTCGGCCTGGCGGCGGGCGCCCTGATCGGTAGCGCTCTCAGCAACCCTGGGCCGAGATACTACGATCCCGCCTATGATGACGGCTATTATGTCGACCGCCCCGTTCGCCGCTACTATGTACAGCCGCGCGTCGTCTATGCCGACCGCTATGCCGAGCCGTGGACCCGCGAATGGTACGAGTATTGCTCCGACCGCTACCGCACCTTCAACTCGCGTACCGGCACATTCACGGGCAACGATGGCGAACAGCATTTCTGTGTTGCCAACTAAGACTTACGGTTTCCAGTCCAGGCAAAAGCGCCGCCCTCCAGCGGCGCTTTTTCTTTGCGCAGAGGATCAGGCCAGGAAGGGATTCGTCCGGCGCTCCTCGCCGAAGCGGCCGCCCGGACCGTGACCGCAGATGAAGCCGATATCGTCTCCGAGCGGCAGCAGCTTGTCTTTGATCGAGGTGATCAGCGCGGCGTGATCGCCGCCTGGCAGATCGGTGCGGCCGATAGAGCCGCGAAACAGCACGTCGCCGACATGGGCGAATTTGGCCGCGCGGTTGTAGTAGACGACGTGGCCCGGCGCGTGCCCCGGACAATGCAGCACCTCGAACGAATGCTCCCCGAAAGAGACCGTGTCGCCTTCGCTGAGAAAACGGTCCGGAATGCAATTGCGCACCGGATCGGTAAGGCCGAAGCGCTTGGCCTGGGTCTCGAGATTGGCAAGCAGCGGCCGATCGGCCTCGTGCGGGCCGATGATGTCGATGCCGAGTGCATCCTTCAGATCCATCGCGCCGCCGGCATGATCGATATGGCCGTGAGTGATCCAGATCGCCTTCGCCCTGATCGCGTTGTCCTTAAGCACTGCCACTATCTTGTCGACGTCGCCGCCGGGATCGACGACGACACCTTGTTCGTCGTCCATGTCGAAGAGAATGGTGCAATTCTGCTGGAAGGGCGTGACCGGCACGATGCCGGCATTGAGCTGACCCATGGCTTTCCTTTCGAGGTGTTGCCCTGATGTAGAGGGCACAGCCGACTGCGTCCACCGGTGATCCCTCTAAAAGAAATGGGCGGCCACAGCCGTCCATGGGAAGCCTGAAATTCTGCCAAGCCTATTCTTCATCACGGTCATGACCGCGCGCATGATGTCGGTGAGGATGGGGCCGGCGCCGACGATGATGCTTTGTATGCCCATCGCCCTGCCAGTCCCACCGGCTGCTCCGCTGCCGTCGCCGGATCGCCCGCACCCATGAGACGCCGAATTGCTGCGCAGGCGCCTAAATAAAAGGGGCGGCCCGAAACCGCCCCGTTTGCACAAAAAGGCTGTGACTATCGCTATTCTGCGGCGATGGCGTGCTTTGGCTGCACCGCGGCAGAATAGTCGTTCATCAACGTCTTGGCGATCTCGCCGACCTCGAATCGGTACGGGCCGATTTCCGAGACCGGCGTGACTTCCGCGGCCGTGCCGGTAAGGAAGCACTGCTCAAAGCCATCGAGCTCTTCGGGCATGATGGCGCGCTCGATCACCTCGAAGCCGCGGTCCTTGGCCAGGCCGATGACGGTGCGGCGGGTGATGCCGTCGAGGAAGCAGTCGGGCGTCGGAGTGTGGATTTTGCCGTCCTTGACGAAGAAGATGTTGGCGCCGGTGGCTTCCGCCACCTGGCCGCGCCAGTCGAGCATCATGGCGTCGGCGTAGCCCTTGGCCTCGGCGGCGTGCTTGGAAAGCGTGCAGATCATGTAGAGGCCGGCAGCCTTGGACTTGGATGGCGCGGTGCGCGGGTCGGGCCGGCGCCATTCGGCGACGTCGAGGCGGATGCCCTTCAGCTTCTGCGCCGGGTCGAAATAGCTCGGCCACTGCCAGATGGCGATGGCGCAGTTGATGCGGTTGTTCTGCGCCGAAACACCCATCTGCTCGCTGCCGCGCCAGGCAATCGGACGCACATAGGCGTCCTTGAAACCTTGCTTCTTCAGAAGCGTGCGGCAAGCCTCGTCGATCTCGCCGACCGAGTAGGGAATCTTGAAGCCGAGCAGGCGCGCCGATTCATGCAGGCGCTCATTGTGCTCGGTGAGCTTGAATATCTGGCCGCCATAGGCGCGCTCGCCCTCGAAGACGGCGCTGGCATAGTGCAGGCCATGGGTCAGCACGTGGATCTTGGCCTCGCCCCATTTGACGAACTCCCCGTTCATCCAGATGAAGCCGTCCAGTTGATCGAAGGGAACGGATGCCATGGAAACCTCCCGCGGGCGGGCGCCCGCCAATCGTTGTGTCATACGGCCTTTCGTATCGGCCCCGCCACTGGGTCCGAAACCGCCGGCCTGTGTCTGGAAGCGTAGGCGGATATTCAATCCCTGGCAAACTTAGGAAGTTCCGGAAAAACGGCTTCCGCTTGCCTTTTCGTTCGCAATCCGCCGAAAAGCTTGTCAAAAATTATCATTTGCGGGAAATTACGTCAACAGTACTGACGTAATTCCCCGCTGGCATGGAGAAATGATGACGGATCGAAGCCCCGCAGCCGGAAAACCGATCAGGACGGCGATCACCGAAGAGGACGGCATCGACTTTGCCATCATCGAGCTGTTTTTCTTCGCCTATCGCGACTTCACCTCCGATCCCGACCAGATCCTTGCCGATTACGGCTTCGGCCGTGCCCATCACCGCGTCCTGCATTTCGTCAACCGCAGGCCCGGACTGACGGTTGCCGAGCTGCTCGACGTGCTGAAGATCACCAAGCAGAGCCTGGCGCGGGTGTTGAAGCAGCTGATCGACACGGACCATATTGTCCAGGTGCAAGGGTTGCGCGACCGCCGGCAGCGCGAGCTCTATCCGACAGCCAAAGGCCGCGCGCTGGCACTGGCGCTGGCACGGCCACAGTCGCGCCGCATCCGTGCTGCATTGGAGGATTCCGGGACCGCCGAGCGAGCCTCGATCGAGAGATTCCTCGAGGCGATGGTCAATCCGGAACTTAGAGCGCAGATCGACATTGTGCCTGCGCAAACATCGGGGAAGAAAAATGGAGACCACTGAGAAGGTTGATCATCCGGCAGCGCCCGGCGATGATGCGCCGCATCTGCTGGTGGTCGACGACGACACCCGCATTCGCAATCTGCTCAAGCAATATTTGTCCGAGAACGGTTTTCGGGTCACCGTCGCCGGCAACTCCGGCGAGGCCCGGCGCAAGCTCGCGGGGCTGGACTTCGACCTGCTCGTGCTTGACGTCATGATGCCCGGCGAAACCGGCGTCGACCTCACCAAGGCGCTGCGGGCCGAGAAGAACGTGCCGATCCTGATGCTTACGGCGCTGTCGGAAACCGACAGCCGTATCACCGGGCTCGAGGCCGGCGCCGACGACTATCTGCCGAAGCCCTTCGATCCGCGGGAGCTCATCCTGCGCATCAACAACATCCTGCGCCGCGGCGGCCCGGCGGCGACGCCGAAAGTCGAGCAGCTCGTCTTCGGCCCCTACACGTTCCAGATCGCCAAGCGCGAACTGAAGCGTGGCGGCGAGGCGCTGAAGCTGACCGACCGCGAGCAGGAAATCCTGGCGATCTTCGCCGCCCGGGCGGGCGAAACCATACCGCGGCACGAGCTCGTCGGCGACGAATCGGATGTCGGCGAGCGGACCATCGATGTCCAGATCAACCGGCTGCGCCGCAAGATCGAGCGCGATCCGTCAAATCCGGTGTGGCTGCAGACCGTGCGCGGTATTGGGTATCGGCTCAGCGTGGAATAACATGCTCGCAGACGGCCTTGGCTGAATGGCCGTCTACGAGCGGAAGGGCGAATGGCGACCACGCAACTGGAAAAGCCCAAGACCGGGAGCCTCGGCGATCTCGCTTTGCGCACGCTGAGGGCGATGCCGCGCGCCTGGAACCGGTTCTGGCGCCTGGTCGCGCTCTACATGCCGAAGCGGCTTTATGCCCGCTCCCTGATCATCGTCATCGCGCCGATGATCCTTTTGCAGTCGGTCGTTGCCTTCGTCTTCATGGAGCGCCACTGGCAGACAGTTACCCAACGCCTGTCGCAGGCGACGATCGCAGACATCGCTGCCATCATCGACATGATGGAGACCTATCCCCACGACGCCGATTACGCCAACATCATTCGCATCGCCCAAGACCGTATGCAGCTGAAAGTGGATCTGCTGCCGCCCGATCCCCTGCCGGCCCCCGGACCGAAGCCGTTCTTCTCAATCCTCGACACGGCCCTGTCGTCGGAGATTACTCGGCAGATCAACCGTCCCTTCTGGATCGACACGGTCGGCAACTCAAATGTCGTCGAGGTCCGCGTCCAGCTCGAAGGCAAGGTCCTGCGCGTCTTCGTGCGTCGCAGCCAGGCTTATGCCTCAAACACCCATATCTTCCTGATCTGGATGGTCGGCACCTCGCTGGTGCTCTTGATGATCGCCATCCCCTTCCTGCGCAATCAAATAAGGCCGATCCTGACATTGGCCGAAGCCGCCGAGAGCTTCGGCAAGGGCCGGCCGATGCCGCGCGATTTCCGTCCGCGCGGCGCGGAGGAAGTGCGCCGCGCCGGCTTCGCCTTCATCCAGATGCGCGAGCGCATCGAGCGCCAGATCGAGCAGCGCACCGCCATGCTGACCGGCGTCAGCCATGATCTCAGGACCATTCTGACCCGCTTCAAGCTGCAGCTGGCCCTGGCCGGCGGCAAGGCCGAGACCAAGGCCGCGCTGAACCAGGACATCGACGACATGCAGTCGATGCTGGAGGGCTATCTCTCCTTTGCCCGCGGCGAGGCGGCGGAAGACACCGGCCGCTTCGATCTCGATGCCTATTTCCAGAAGCTTGGCGAGGAAGCGCAACTGCGCAAATGCAAGCTGTCGACGACACTGACCGGCGATCCGACCGTGCATGTGCGGCCGAACGCCTTTGCCAGGCTGATGTCCAATGTCATCGGCAATGCCTTCCGATATGCCAAGACGGTCGAGGTCCATGCCAATCACGGCCGCGGCTCGCTGACCGTCACCATCGACGATGACGGTCCCGGCATCGCGCCGGACAAGCGCGAGGAAGTGTTCAAGCCATTCCTGCGGCTCGACGAAGCGCGCAATCTCGATGCCAGCGGCACCGGCCTTGGTCTGTCGATCGCCCGCGACATCGCCCGAACCCATGGCGGCGACATCATGCTTGAAGACAGCCCGCTGGGCGGTTTGCGAGCCGTGATCAAGGTGCCGGCTTAGTCGGACAAAGACGGCCTTCATCCCCCCGTCATGAAATCATGGTCAAGAGCGCGCATGAAGCGCGCGACCTTTATCGATTCGGCCATGCCGCCCCGCTTCGATCCCGCACCCGCCCGGGTGCGCTGGAGCGAAGCGCGAGCTGCAGCCTGGCTGCCGTTCCGCCATCGTGCCGGCGCGCCCAAGAATCTGTGCGAAGGGTCGCCATGCGAATCCTGATGGTCACCGATGCATGGCGACCGCAGGTCAACGGCGTGGTTCACACGCTGGAGCGGCTTACCGAAACGCTGAAATCCTTCGAAGTCCAGGTCGATTTTCTGACGCCGAACATCTTCCGCACCTTGCCGCTGCCGACCTACCCGGACATTCGGCTCGCCTTGACAACCCCCAGTCATGTCGCGCGGCTGATCGAAGCGGGAAAGGCCGACCACATCCACATTGTCACCGAAGGGCCGCTCGGCATCATGGCGCGCCGCTACTGCCGCAAGGCCGGCCGTCCCTTTACCACCAGCTACCACACGCGTTTTCCCGAATATCTCAGCGCCCGCCTGCCGGTGCCGGAGAGGTGGGCCTATAACTGGCTGCGCGACTTCCACAATTCCGGACAGGGCACGCTGGTCGCCACGCAATCGTTGGCGGACGACCTTGCCTCGCGCGGCTTCGATAAGCTGAGGCCCTGGACTCGCGGCGTCGACACCGATCATTTCCGGCCGGACAAACGCAAGGACACCAGCTTTCCCCGCCCCATCTTCCTCTGCGTCGGCCGTGTCGCGATCGAAAAGAACCTGACCGCCTTCCTCGATCTCGATCTCCCCGGCAGCAAGGTGGTGGTCGGCGAAGGGCCGGAACTGGCAAAGCTCAGCGCCCGCTATCCGAACGCGCATTTCCTCGGCCATCGCCCGAACGACGAACTGGCGGAAATCTACGCTTCGGCTGACGTCTTCGTCTTTCCGAGCCGCACCGACACCTTCGGCAACGTCATCATCGAGGCTCTGGCCAGCGGCACGCCGGTGGCCGCCTATCCGGTGACCGGACCGATCGACATCGTCGGCGACGGCGTCGGTGGGGCCGTATCCGAGGATTTGCGCGAGGCGGCGCTCAAGGCGCTTCACATTGACCACGCGGAGGCGCGCCAGCGCGCACTGCGTTACAGCTGGAAGTCATGCGCCGAGATGTTCCTCGACGTTGTCGAAGAAGCGCTGGGAATGCCGCGCAAGCGCGCCGGTCAGAACGCGGTGACGTCAGGCCGGCCCAGGCTGGTTCTAGAATAGACGCCCGCCGTCCGGCACTTTGCGCTCGATGGCGCCGAGCACGACGGCGCCCTCCTCGTCCGGAAAGCCAAGCGTCAGCACTTCCGACATGAACGGGCCGATCTGGCGCGGCGGGAAATTGACCACCGCGAAGACCTGCCGGCCGATCAGCGTCTCCGGCGCATAATATTTGGTGATCTGCGCCGACGACTTCTTCACGCCGATCGCCGGGCCGAAATCGATCTTCAGCTTGAATGCCGGCTTGCGCGCCTCCGGAAAGGGCTCAGCCTCGACGATCGTGCCGGCACGGATGTCGACACGATCGAAATCGGCAAAGCTGATCTCGGGCTTGCGCTCGCTGCTGGAACTCATCGGCGGTATTGGCTTCGCTCAGGCGCTTCCATGGGTTTCAAAGAGCACGCTGGACAGCGCGTCCTTGGCCGACGTACCCGACCAGACGACGAATTGGAAGGCCTGGAAATAGCATTCGCAGGCCTCTAACGCCGATGACAGAAGCACCTCGACCTGCTGGCTCGACGGCTCGACCCCGCCGGCAAGCAGCAGCGATTGCCGGAACATGATCGCGCCCTCCTGCTCCCACAGGTCGAAATGGCCAAACAGCATCTGTTCGTTGATCAGCGACAGGAGCCGCATCACTTCGAGCGCGCGCGTTTCCGGCACCTTGATGTCGAACGCGCAGGCCAGGTGCAGCGCCTCGAAATCTTCCATCCAGGAGAAGGAGACATGATAGTCGGTCCAGCTGCCTGTCACCGAAATCGAGATCTCGTCGTCGCCGGCGCGTTCGAAGGACCAGTCATTGTTGTGGGCCACCTGCTCGATGACGTCCACCGGGTGGATTTCGCGGGAGAATTCGAGTTCGAGGAGTTCCATGAATGCTTCCTGTCGTTCTGAGAGCGCCGCCACACGCTCCGCGAGAGAGGGCACGCACAACGAACAATCTTGTCTAGAACTCGGACGGCCAGGACTTTCCAAACGCAAAGACCCCAACCGGACCCCACCGCCCGGCGCATGACCCTGCTTCGAATCATGCAACAAATTCAGTCTATTGATCGGGAGTCGCGTGAACAGCCCAATTTTTCGCACTGCGTCATTCGCATGTGGAAAGGCGCTGTCAAAAAGATTCATGCAATGCCGGTAAGCGATTCACGGCAAAGCGATTTTTCGGATCGTGCTTTGTGGAAAAAGTTTACGATTATTTTTTTGATCTGGGCTTCGCCGCAGCCGCAGGTGCGGCTTGCCCGGTCAATTCGGCGAGCTTGGCCTCGAGCGCTTCGACGCGCACCGCAAGCTGGATGTTGTCTTCTCTTGCCTTGACGGCCATCTCGCGCGCAGCCTCGAACTCCTCGCGTTTCACCACATCCATGGAGTTGAGCAGGCGCTCGGCCTGGCTGCGGAAAGCCGTCTCCATCTCGCGCCTGACGCCTTGGGCTGCCCCCGCGGCATCGGTCATCAGCTTGGCGAATTCATCGAGAATGCGGTTCGTTCCGGTCGACATGGCAAATCCTCGCTTGATTATTTTGACGTAGTGGCGCGCGGCACGGATTGCAAGCGAAGCGTGCCTTGACCCCGCCAAAACCCTGCCGCATGGTCCGCGCCCGATAGACGACCGCAACCGGAGCGACCCAGTTTGAGCGAATATTTCCTGCTGCCGCTGGCCTCCCTGCCCTTCCCCAATATCGACCCGGTTATCGTCCATATCGGGCCGCTGGCGGTTCATTGGTATGGCGTCGGCTACATCGTCGGCATTCTGTTCGCCTGGTGGTACGCCAAGCGCCTGGTCAGCAATGCCAGCCTTTGGCCGGACGGCAAGCTGCCGATGAAGCCCGAGGATCTTGACGATTTCATCGTCTGGGCGGCGATCGGCGTGGTGCTCGGCGGGCGCACCGGCTATGTCCTCTTCTACGACCTTCCACGCTATATCGCGCATCCGCTCGACACCTTGGCGGTCTGGCAGGGCGGCATGTCGTTCCATGGCGGACTGCTCGGCGTGATCCTCGCCATGACCCTCTTTTCGCTCAAGCGCGGCATTCATACCTGGACGCTGTTTGACGTCGTCTCGGCCGGCGTGCCGGTCGGCCTTGGGCTGGTGCGTGTGGCCAATTTCATCAATTCGGAGCTCTGGGGCCGTCCGTCGGACGTGCCCTGGGCGATCGAATTCCCCAATGGCGGCCCGTTCACCCGGCATCCCAGCCAGCTCTACGAGGCGCTGCTGGAAGGTCTTGTGCTCTTCCTGGTGCTGCGCTTTCTCACCCACTCGCGGCTGAAGCTGAAGACACCGCGCTTCGTCGGCGGCGCCTTCATCTGCGGCTACGGCCTGTCTCGCATCTTCGTCGAGTTCTTCCGCGAGCCTGACCGGCAGCTCGGTTATCTGCTCGGCACCAACTGGCTGACCATGGGCATGGTCCTGTCCTCGCCGATGGTGCTCGCCGGCATCTGGGCCATGGCCACCGCAAAGCCGACGCAGACGCAGCCGGCATGACCAGGCTGAAGGAGCGCATCATCGGCCTGATCGGCGCGGTGGGGCCGATCCCGGTCAGCGAATACATGGCGCTCTGCCTGTTCGACCCTGAGGACGGCTATTATACGACGCGCGAGCCCTTCGGCGCCGCCGGCGACTTCGTCACCGCGCCGGAGATCAGCCAGATGTTCGGCGAGCTTGTCGCCGTCTGGCTCTACCAGGCCTGGCAAGGCGGCGGGCGTCCGCTGCCAGCCACCTTCGCCGAAATCGGCCCCGGTCGCGGCACGCTGATGAAGGACATGCTGCGCACCTGGTCCCGCCTCGATCCGGCGCTTGCCGCTAAGGCTTCCTTCGCCATGATCGAGACCAGTCCGCGCCTGGCCGAAATCCAGAAAGAGACGCTCGCCGGCCAGAGCCCCGCCCTGAGCTGGCACCAAACCATCGACACGCTGCCGCAGCAGCCGCTCTTCATCGTCGGCAATGAACTCTTCGACGCCGTGCCGATCCGCCAGTTCGTCTATGTCGGCGCCGGCTGGCGCGAGCGCATGGTCGGGCTCGACGAACAAGACAATCTTCATTTCTTCGCCGGCGCGGGTTCCGTCGACCCGGCGCTGCTGCCGGCCGGCGCGGCCGATGCTCTGCAAGGCGCCATCGTCGAGGTGGCGCCGGCCCGCGCCGCGCTGATGGCAGCGATTGCCGAGCGTATCGCCGGCCATGGCGGCGCCGGGCTGTTCATCGACTACGGCCATCTTGAGCCGGGCTTCGGCGACACATTGCAGGCTGTGCGCAGGCACGATCACGAAGACGTGCTGGCCAATCCCGGCGGGGCCGATCTTACCGCTCACGTCGATTTCGCCGCGTTGGCCGCAGCCGTCCGGGAGCACGGCCTCCAGGCGGAACTGACCACGCAGAGCGAATTCCTGCTCGGCATGGGCTTGCTCGAGCGCGCCGGCGCGCTGGGCGCCCGGGCCGATGATGTCGCGCGTCAGGCGATTTCCGAGGCGGTCAAGCGCCTTGCCGGCCCCGATGCGATGGGCGAGCTGTTCAAGGTGATGAAGATCCTGCCAGCCGCGAAAACTGGCTGACATCGGCGGGCAACCCGTGCAAGCTGACCCTGCCACTTGCCCGAGCCTCACATCCCCCAACCGAACTCCACCTTGACGAAATCGCCCACGCGGACAACAAACCCTTCCATGCTGAATCAGACCAGACCCGATCCAGTACGCTCGCCGCTGCTTGCGAAGGCGCCAGGCATACGCCACGGCTATTTCACCCGCATCGGCGGCGTCTCCGGCGGCATCTATCAAGGCCTCAACATCGGCACGGGCTCCGGCGATGATCAGACGCTGGTTGCCGAGAACCGTCGCCGCGTTGCCTACTGGATGGGCGTGCCGGCGGATCATCTCCTCACCGCGCACCAGGTCCATTCTCCCGATGTCGTCATTGCCAGGGAGCCTTTTGCCGGCCCTCGCCCCCAGGCCGACGCCATCGTCACCGACCGGCCGGGCATCGCTGTCGGCGCCTCGACGGCCGATTGCGGTCCGGTGCTGTTCGCCGACGCGGAGGCGCGCGTCATCGGCGCGGCCCATGCCGGCTGGAAAGGCGCCCTCACCGGCGTGCTCGAAAACACCGTAGCCGCGATGGAAGGGCTCGGCGCCCGCCGCGATCGCATCGTCGCCGTGCTCGGCCCTTCCATCGGACTCGACAATTACGAGGTGGGACCGGAATTCGTCGCTCGCTTCATCGAGGCCGACGCCGGCAATCAACGCTACTTCAAGTCGTCGCAGAACCCTGGCCACTCGATGTTCGACCTCAACCAATATACGGTCGACCGGTTGCGCAAGGCCGGCGTGACCGCCGACGGGCTCGGCCGCTGCACTTACGCCGAAGAACACCTTTTCTATTCCTACCGCCGCACCACCCACCGCAAGGAAGCGGATTACGGGCGGCAGGTCTCGGCAATCGTTCTGGAGAAAGAGTAATGGCGCTGCATTTCGAACGTTCGGAATTCGACGGGCGGCGCGACCGGCTGCTGATCGAGATGGCCGAGAAGAAGCTCGACGCCGTGCTTTTGTTCGCGCAGGAGAGCATGTACTGGCTGACCGGCTACGACACTTTCGGCTTCTGCTTCTTCCAGTGCCTGGTGGTGAAGGGCGACGGCTCGATGGTGCTGCTCACCCGCTCGGCCGATTTGAGGCAGGCGCGAAACACCTCGACCATCGAGAATATCGTATTGTGGACCGATCGTGATGGCGCCAATCCCGCGATCGACCTGCGCAACCTGCTCAACGATCTCGATCTGCTTGGCGCCCGCATCGGCGTGGAATACGATACGCACGGCCTCACGGCCTACAATGGCCGTCGCGTGGACGAGCAGTTGCAGACCTTCGGCCAGATCGCCGATGCTTCCGGAATCGTCGGCCGGCTGCGTCTCTTCAAGAGTCCGGCCGAGATCGCCAAGGCCGAAAAAGCCGCAAGCCTCGCCGACGATGCGCTCGATGCCGCGCTGCCGCTGATCAAGCAGGGCGGCGACGAGGCGCTGATCCTGGCCGCCATGCAAGGAGCAGTTTTTGCCGGCGGCGGCGACTATCCCGCCAACGAATTCATCATCGGCTCCGGCGCGGATGCCCTGCTCTGCCGCTACAAGGCCGGCCGCCGCAAGCTCACCAAGAACGACCAGCTGACGCTCGAATGGGCGGGCGTCTTCCATCACTATCACGCGGCGATGATGCGCACCGTTTTGACCGGGAAGATCTCGAAGCGCCACCAGGAACTGTTCGATGCCGCCCGCGCGGCTCTGCTTGCCGTCGAGAAGGCGATGACGCCGGGCAATTCCTTCGGCGACGTCTTCGACGCGCATGCCCGCACGCTCGAGGCGCATAATCTGACCAAGCACCGGCTGAACGCCTGCGGCTATTCGCTCGGCGCCCGCTTCACGCCGTCCTGGATGGACATGCCGATGTTCTACCAGGGCAATCCGGAGCCGATCGCGCCCAGCATGACGCTGTTCGCGCATATGATCATCATGGATTCGGAAACCGATACGGCGATGACGCTCGGCCGCACCTATCTTACCACGGAATCGGCGCCGAAGCCGCTCTCGCGCCATGATCTCGACTTGATCGTGCAGTGAATCCATAATGGTTGGTTCACGCGGGGGCGTTCGCCACCAAGGAGTTGTCGGGCAAATGAGACGATCGCAGGTGACGACCGTGTCATTGCTTGCGGCGCTGGCGCTGGCCGCCTGCACCAACGCCAAGGACGTCCTCGATCCTTCTGCCGTCAAGCCGCCGGCGGGTTCGGCCCAGGCTCTGCCGGCCACCCAGGGCACGTCGGCCACCGCATCGCCAACAACGACCACCGCGCCCGCGCCCACAGCGACCGCGGCGGCTTCAACGCCTGCCACGCCGGCTCAGGCCGCCGCCATCGCCAAGACCCGGCTGCAGGTAGCGCCGATCGTCGGCGCCTCGGTGGAGGCCGCAGCACCCTTGACGGCGGAATTGCAGACGCGCGCCAGGCAGCGCGGCGTGACCCTTGTCGGCAGCACCGACCAGACGGCGACGCATGTGCTGAAGGGATATTTTTCGACGATGTCCGAAGGCAAGGAGACCACAGTCATCTATGTCTGGGACATCTACGATCCTTCGGGCAACCGCCTGCATCGCATCAATGGGCAGCAGAAAGCGGCCTCGGTCGGCAGTGGCGAAGGCTGGCCGGCAGTAGCGCCGGCGACCATGCAGGCCATCGCCGACCAGACGATCGACCAGTTCACCGCGTGGCTCGGCGGCGACGGCGCCGGTTGATCGACCAACCTGTTGCCGGCTTGCGATCCAGCCGGCCTTTGTTGCGCCTTGTCGAGCGATTCCCGATCACGAGGCTTGCAATACCGGCGCGGGCCGCTAAAAGCCCGGCATAAAGGCTCATGAGAGTCTGTCCGGTCTCTCCATCCTTCACCAGGAACGGTGCATGAAGCTTTTTGCGGGCAATTCCAACAGGGTGCTGGCCGAAGCGGTCGCTCGCTATCTCAACATCCCGCTGGGGAAGGCCAGCGTCAGGCGCTTCGCCGATCAGGAGATCTTCGTCGAGATCCAGGAGAACGTGCGCGGCGAGGATGTCTTCATCCTGCAGTCGACCTCCTATCCGACCAACGACCATCTGATGGAGCTGCTCATCATGATGGACGCCTTCATGCGCTCCTCGGCAAGGCGCATCACGGCGGTCATTCCCTATTTCGGCTACGCCAGGCAGGACCGCCGCGCCTCAGGCCGCACGCCGATTTCGGCCAAGCTCGTCGCCAACATGATCACCCGCGCCGGCGCCGATCGCGTGCTGACGCTCGACCTCCACGCCGGCCAGATCCAGGGCTTCTTCGACATTCCGACCGACAATCTGTTCTCGGTGCCGGTGATGGCCCGCGACGTGAAGGCGAAATACAAGCAGCTCGGCAATGTCGTCGTCGTATCGCCCGACATCGGCGGCGTAGTGCGGGCGCGCGCGCTTGCAAAACGCTTCGATGCGCAGCTCGCCATCGTCGACAAGCGCCGCGAGCGGCCCGGCGAATCCGAGGTGATGAACATCATCGGCGCCGTCGCCGGCAAGGATTGCCTCTTGATTGACGACATCGTCGATTCCGGCGGCACGCTCTGCAACGCGGCCGATGCCTTGCTCGCCAACGGCGCGACCAGCGTCACTGCCTACATCACCCATGGCGTGCTCTCGGGCGGCGCGGTTGCCCGCATCAGTGGCTCGAAACTGCAGGAACTGGTGATCACCGATTCCATCCAGCCGAGCCAGGCCGTGCTCGACGCACCCAACATCCGCGTCATCTCGATCGCCGACCTGATGGGCGAGGCGATCTCGCGCACGGCGACAGAAGAATCGGTCTCAAGCCTGTTCGACTAAGCCGCGGCGCTGCTGGCTTGAACCGGGCCGCTTGATCGCTTTGGCCCCTCGCCTGACTCGCGCGCGCCGCGCATATAGCCGCGCGGCGAGCTGCCGAGCATGCGCTTGAACATGGTGATGAACGCCGGCACGCTGTCATAGCCAAGATCGAGCGCCACCCTGGTGATGGGTTCGCCGTCGGCGAGCCTCGGCAGCGCCGCGAACAGGCAGGCCTGCTGGCGCCAAGTGGAAAGCGACAGCCCGGTCTGGCGGTGGAAGGCGCGTGTGAAGGAGCGCCGGCTCATGCCAGCGGCATCCGCCCATTCGTCGATCGTCGCATGTGGCGAGGGCGCCGCGACAAAGCGCCGGCAGAGCGCCGCGAGCTTCGGATCCGACGGAAGAGGCAGGCCGAGCGGCCGCTCCGGCAGGTTCGGTATCTCATGCAGCAAGAGCCCCATGATCAGCCCGGCGCGTCCTTCGAGCTCGCCGCCCTGAGGCAGCTTCTCCGATTCCACGATCAGACTGTGCATCAGCTCGGTAATGCCGACGACACGTAAGCCCTCCGGCAGGCCGGGAATTGCATCCGGCACCACATAAACCGAGCGCATCGAGACGTCGCCCAGCATCTCGACCGAATGCTCGATGCCGGCCGGTATCCACATCGCATGGTCGGGCGGCACCATCCAGCGGCCGTGCCTGGTCGTCACCAGCACGACGCCGACAAGCGCATGCAGCAACTGGCTGCGGCTGTGGCGGTGCCGCGGCACGTGGTAGCCGTCGGGATATTCGGTCGGCAGCGCGACCGCCGGCCCGACCGCCTGCTCCAGCCACTGCCAGCGGCTTTCATGCAGCCGGCCGAGCTCGGCGGCATCGCCCCTGAAGATTTCCCGGCCATGCGGCATTCGATGTGGCCCACTTGCGAAACTATTGGACCAAACCACGAAAGAAGTCGCCATTCAAGCCGATTATAAGACAAGCGGCCAATAAAGCTGGCTGGCTGCGGTTCGCCGCCAAAAAGACCCGGAGCATTGCCTTGACCGATACGACCGCCACCGCCGTCGCCACCCCAACGCCGGCAAGCCACACCTCGGCGCAAGCGACGGCCTTCACCGTCATTCTTGCGGTGAGCTTCTGCCACTGCGTCAACGACATCATGCAGTCGCTGCTTTCGGCGATCTATCCGCTGCTCAAAGAGAATTACGGTCTCGATTTCTGGCAGATCGGCCTTCTTACGTTCACTTTCCAGGTGACGGCCTCGCTGCTGCAGCCTGTGATCGGCATGATCACCGACAAGCGGCCGATGCCCTATTCCTTGCCTTGGGGCATGGCCTCGTCACTGGTCGGGCTGGTGGTGCTCGCGCATGCCGGCCATTACTGGCTGCTCCTGATCGGCGCCTCGCTGATCGGTATCGGCTCGGCGATCTTCCATCCGGAATCCTCGCGCATCGCCCGCTTCGCCTCGGGCGGCCGCTTCGGT
>NZ_RZST01000669.1:0-954 GCF_003997575.1 Mesorhizobium sp. M1A.F.Ca.IN.022.07.1.1 | reverse complement strand
GAGTTTCGCCGCCGTGCATCCGAACTTGGTCGAATGCGAGATGTTCCGCGACGCCGGAACATTTTTTCTACGTGATCTGATCTGTCTCGGGCAGGAGCAATTTCCTAGGGCGAGATCCTGCCGCCCTTTTCCTCGGGCTGGTTTCGCATTATGTTCCGCGCCTATGTCGCGCAACACGATCCTTCAGCTAATCGCAGCGGTGATCACCATCGCAATCCTGATCGTGCTCCACAAAGGGCTGGACTGGTTTTTCAACCTAATGGGCGTTGGGTTCGCGATGGGTTTCATTTCCGGTGGCTTGGCTGTCTTCCTAGTTTGGTATTTGGCGGATCGGGAAGAGAATTCACGGGCGGCTGGCGGCATTCCCTCCGCCGAGGAGCAGCGCACGCGCCACTCGATCGATCTGTGACTGCTGAAGCCGCGAGCCCTGGCCCGCACGCATAAGCGCATCGAGCACGGCACTCTGTTGCGGTCCGCCTGTCAGGCTTCGCGCCATATCCGATATAGCTTTCTCGTTCCCGCCGTTGCTCAAGGCGTCGATCACGCGCTCAACGGACCGGGTTGCCGCCGCGCGTGCGGCACCACGGGCGCCACCGGCAATGAAGCCTTCGCGCACGCCGAAACCGCTGCTTCCACCGCCGTCGATCGCATCCCTGGCTGCGATGCGCGCTGCCGTCTCGGAATTGCGCGTGACGATGTTCGACGTGTCGTTGAACAGCCGTTCCCGGTCGAGCAGATCGATAATGGCCTTGGCCTTGTCGGAGCCGAACAGCGACGAGAGGCGCGCCCGGTTCCAGTCGCCTTCACCTTTGATGATCTGCTGCAGCGAGACGCGGTCGTTCGCCTTAGTGCCAACGATGCGCTCAATCTCCGCACGGGCGCCTTCACGCAGGCGAAGCGGAACGGCCGAGGGTCCGACCTGCAATCCCTGCGGCAGCGCGCCCTGCCTGACTT
>NZ_RZST01000668.1:0-972 GCF_003997575.1 Mesorhizobium sp. M1A.F.Ca.IN.022.07.1.1 | reverse complement strand
ATGCCGAAGCGGGCACTGAAGCCCGTGGCGCGATCGTCTGCATCTCGCCGTGGAATTTCCCGCTGGCCATCTTCACCGGCCAGATCGCGGCGGCGCTCGTCACCGGCAATTCGGTGATCGCGAAGCCCGCCGAGCAGACGCCGCTGATCGCCTTCCGCGCCGTCGAGATGCTGCGCGAGGCCGGCGTGCCGGAGGATATCATCCAGCTCCTGCCGGGTGACGGTGCGTCGGTCGGAGCGCCGCTCACCGCCGACCCGCGCATCGCAGGTGTCTGCTTTACCGGCTCGACCGAGGTCGCCAAGCTGATCGAAAAACAGCTGGCCGAAACGGCGGCGCCCGATGCCATGCTGATTGCCGAGACGGGTGGGCTGAACGCCATGATCGTCGATTCCACGGCGCTTCCCGAGCAGGCGGTGCGCGACATCCTCGCCTCCGCCTTCCAGAGCGCCGGGCAGCGCTGCTCGGCGCTGCGCGTGCTCTACGTGCAGAAGGATGTCGAGAAGAAGATGCTGGCCATGCTGAAGGGCGCGATGGAAGCCCTCAATGTCGGCGATCCGTGGCTGATCTCGACCGATGTCGGCCCGGTCATCGACGATGAGGCGCAGGCCTCGATCGGCGACTACTGCAAGAAAAAGGGGCTGGAGGGGCGCCTCATCGCCAAGCTCGAAGCGCCGGCTGCCGGCCGCTTCGTCGCGCCGCATGTCTTTCGGGTCAAAGGCATCGAGGAGATGGAGCGCGAAGTGTTCGGTCCGGTGCTGCATGTCGCCACCTTCGACGCCGACGACATCGACGCGGTGATTGCCGGCATCAACCGCAAGGGCTACGGCCTGACCTTCGGCCTGCACACCCGCATCGAGGGCCGCGTCCAGCATTTCGTCGACGGCATCCATGCCGGCAACATCTATGTCAACCGAAACCAGATCGGCGCCGTCGTCGGCTCGCAGCCCTTCGGCGGCGAGGGTCTGTCCGGCA
>NZ_RZST01000667.1:0-977 GCF_003997575.1 Mesorhizobium sp. M1A.F.Ca.IN.022.07.1.1 | reverse complement strand
CTCCCTTGATCCGAGCGGTATCGGCAATCTCGCAATAGGTGCGGATCATCGGCGCCGCCGAGGGCAGCATCGTCGCCACCGCCATTATGAACCACATCAGGACGAGCGCCGACGCCGCCAACGAGCCTGAAAGCGGCGCCGGCGCAAGGCACAAAGCGAAGAACCGGTCGAGGAAATCCGGCAGCGGCAATGGCGGCAGGTTCTTCACCAGCGCATCGCCCGGAGCGCCGCCGGCAACGCGGCTTTCGGCGCCGCGAATAGCCATGGCAGCGAGGATCCACCAGGCAAGCACGACGCCCGCACCGATAGTGAGCATCACGGCAAGGCGGGAGCTGCGCGCCAGTCCCGCCGTGGCGCGGCCGGCGCGGTCGAGATGGCGGAAATCGTGCTCCTGGGCGCTCATGCCAATCGAATGGGCCGAATCGCCGCGTTGATCAAGTCCGCCGATCTGCCCTATACCGCATGCAGGCCGACGGGCCGCCATCAACATGGAAGCCTGGCGTGGAGCAGAGTGACAAAGCCCGCATATTGATCGCCGGCAGCGGCCCGGCCGGCCTGATCGCGGCACTCGGCTTTGCCGAGGCAGGCTTTGCCGTGACGTTGGCTGGCCCCGAGGCCGCCGGCGGCGATGGCCGCACCACCGCCCTTATGAACCCTGCTCTCAAGGTGCTCGACCACCTGGGCGTGCTGGACGAACTCAGGCCGCAGGCGGCGCCGCTGAAAATGATGCGCATCGTCGACGCAACGCGCCGGCTGATCCGCAGCCCGACCGTCACCTTCCGCGCCAGCGAAATCGGCGAGGAGCAGTTCGGGCTCAACCTGCCGAACAAAATCCTGATCCCGGTGCTTGCCAAGAAGGTCGCCGCAAATCCCGGCATCGAGTGGCGAAAGTCGATGGTCGATGCCTGGCGGCTCGACGCCGACCACGCACATGCGAGCCTCGCCGATGGCAGTGAGGTCTCGGCATCGCTGGCGGT
>NZ_RZST01000666.1:0-979 GCF_003997575.1 Mesorhizobium sp. M1A.F.Ca.IN.022.07.1.1 | reverse complement strand
CCGTAATTCAGTTCCCGTTCGGTTTTCGAACCCTGGAACAAGCCGCAATCGATTAAGACCCGCCAGTCCGGCGTTGCAATCTCGTAGCATGACCCGGTCACGCAACGAGTGGCGCCATGAAAGCGCAAAACCGGATCCTGATCGCGATCCAAGGTCGTCGACCTAGTGCGACATCAAGACCGGCAAGCGCAGATCTGACAGAAGGCCTTCTGTCGCTCCGCCAAGCACGAAGTCCCGTAAACGCGAATGTCCCCATCCACCCATGACCAAGAGGCTGCCGCCGATCTTCACGGCGTGCTCTTGGAGAGCAATGCCGATTTCGTTCTTGCCGGCTTGAATGGACGCCGCTTTCGCGTTCAAGCCGCGCGCCTCAAGCCCATGTGCAAGACGTTCGGCAATATCCTGACCTGGCAGAGCCTTTTCGTCCGTAACGGTCACAATCGATATTGCTGATGCGCGTTGCAGGAACGGCATAGCATCACCCATCGCCCTTGCAGCCACGCGACTGCCGTCCCAGGCAATGACTACATGGTCCAGACTGCCTACATCCCTATCGCCCGGAAAAATCAAACTCGGCCGGCCAGAGCTGAACACGACCTCCTCGGCAGTCATCCGGACGGGCTCGCTGTCTCGCGTCCAGCCCACAAGGCAAAGATCGGAGTAGCGTCCTTCCTTGGCTGCGACCTCTCCGATCAGCGCGGGCTGGGCCTTCAATTCCTGTGTCGTCAGCGCCACGTTGCACCGCGAGGCCTCGGCCGCGATACTCTCCAGTAATGCCTTGCCGCGGTTTCGGCTGGCTGCTTTGACCTCGCGGATCTTGGCCGGGAGGTCGAGCAGGAGGTTGGACAAGGCATTGGAAACGTCCGGGATGTCGACGTTGATAACTGCCGCATCCAGGGCCGCGCCGAGTTGCCTGGCTACCGCCACCGCATTTGCTACAACCTTGGGAGCGGGAGGGTCGGTATAGGTCGGCAGGAAC
>NZ_RZST01000665.1:0-984 GCF_003997575.1 Mesorhizobium sp. M1A.F.Ca.IN.022.07.1.1 | reverse complement strand
GGGGGAGGACTGGGTCCGCGAAGGTCACCGTGTTTTCGACGCGCTAGCTCGACTTCGGGTGCCTCTTATCGCTGCGCTAAATGGCTCGGCCTTCGGTGGCGGGCTCGAGCTTGCTGCAACAGCAGACCTTCGCATCGCTGAAGAAGGAGCGAAGTTTGGTCTTCCTGAAACGGGACTCGGTATGGTGCCTGGTTGGTCCGGCACCCAGCGATTGGTTCGTCGATTTGGTAGTCGCGTTGTTCGCCGCCTTGCACTCGGCGGCGAGATCGTCACTAGCGCCGCTGCCCTAGCCCTCGGGCTCGTCGACGAAGTTGTGCCAGCCGGCGGAAGTCTAGCCGCTGCTCAAGTTTGGGCGGATCGTATATCCCAGCGCGGCCCCATCGCTACGCTCGTGGCCAAGCGCTTGATAAATGCCGCTGAAGGAGAGGACAAAGAAGCTACTCTCGAGATATTGGCGAGCGCGTTTGTCGCGACAACCGATGAATTGAAAGAAGGGGTCGCAAGCTTCCGGGAGAAGCGAAGGCCGCAATTCACTAATCCAGCTTTAGACCCCGCCTGATGCGCATGTCGGGAAACGATTTCGAGGCATACGGCCCCGTGGTTACCGAAACCGCAGCACGTCTCGCCAAGATTTGGCCGCTCGAAGCCCTCGCCCGCCGGGGACATATGAGCGAGCCTCATAGATGCAACAGATCTAAGGAGGGAGTCATGCCACGTCATCCGAATTACGTTCCCCACGGCGTCATTCCCGCTGTTATCCTTCCCTTCGAGGAAGATTCGAGATCGACGAGGTAAGCTTCCGAAAGCACCTGCGCGACGTGGGCGCGGTGGAAGGGCTCTCCGCCATCACGCTGAATGCCCATTCCACCGAAGTTGCCTCCTGCACTTTTGACGAGCAGCGCCGGGTGATGGAGATCGCCCAGGATGAAGTAGGCGACAAATATCCTCTCGTTCATGGCATCTGGGCTGACGGGAGCTTAGAGG
>NZ_RZST01000664.1:0-996 GCF_003997575.1 Mesorhizobium sp. M1A.F.Ca.IN.022.07.1.1 | reverse complement strand
TCTTCCAGACCGGGCTCGATTTGTTGCGTCGCGAGACCGACGGCACGAAATTCCGCCTGCTCGGCATCGGCGTCAGCGATCTTTCCGACGACGGGAAGGCCGATCCGCCGGATCTGGTCGACGTCCAGTCGCGCAAGCGCGCAATGGCCGAAACCGCGATCGACGAGCTGCGCGACAAATTCGGCAGGAAGGCCGTCGAGACCGGTTACACCTTCGGCAAGGGCCGTGCCGCCAACCCGCCCGAGCCGCTCGAGGACTGAGACCGGCTGGCATTCATGGGGACTTCAGGTGCGCTGCAGGTCGATCCGGCTCGTCACCATGGTCTTGCCAGTTTTTGGATCCGTGTCGGTCACTGTCAGCCGCATGCTGTCGCTGCCGGTCTTTTCGACGGTCAACTGCGCTTTGCGGTCGCCATTGACCTCCTTTGCCCAACGGATGCCGAGGTTGAGCGCGTTGCCCGAACGGCTGCCGTTCAATTGCGCCGGCCCGGTACGCGAGCCGATGTAGACGCCGCTATAGCCCCTGCCGGTGGCCTTCAGATCCGCGCTGATCTCCCGCGTCATCAAGATCAGCCCGCGGCATTTGCCGTCGAGCGACAGCGAGGTCGAGGTAGCGCCGGATTTGAAGTCGCAGGAGATATTCACCGTCGGCGCATTCGCGCTCACCTTGAAGGTGCCGTTGCCGGCGAAGCTGCCCTGGAACGAGCGCAGGAAATCTGCATCGTCGGCGTAGGCGCTCGCGGCAGTCATCAGGCAGCCGGCGAGAACGAGCGGAACCACTGGTCTCATCGAAATTCTCCCCCGTTGGAGCCGAAACACGCCTCCTGGCCTCGGAAGGCGCAAACAGACTCAGGAACGCAAGCGATCCTGGCAGGTTCCCCTGCCGATATGACCGTTTTGCAACAATGTCGGTTGGCGTGAGGGTATTTTAAGCCGGCGGCGGCTCAGGCCGAGAGCGCGGCCTTCACCCAATCCAGCCGCGCTGCCGGCACCAGCC
>NZ_RZST01000663.1:0-1006 GCF_003997575.1 Mesorhizobium sp. M1A.F.Ca.IN.022.07.1.1 | reverse complement strand
CACGGGGAAGGGTAAAGGAGCGACCCCATGAACATCCTAGAACGTTATCGCGCCATGGAGTACGGCCCGGCGCCGGAAGCCCGCAACGAGGCCGACGCCTGGCTCGCCGGCCGCGATTTTTCCAGGGCGCTGTTCATCGACGGCGCCTGGAAGGCGGCGGCAAGCGGCAAGACTTTCGATACCAGCGAGCCGTCCTCCGGCAAGCTGCTGGCGAAGATCTCGGATGCCGGCGCCGGCGACATCGACGCCGCGGTTGCGGCGGCCGCAAAGGCGCTGCCGAAATGGTCGGCATCCTCGGGCTACGCCAGAGCCAAAGTGCTCTATGCCATCGGCCGCGCCATGCAGCGCCATCAGCGCCTGTTCGCGGTGTTGGAATCGATCGACAACGGCAAGCCGATCCG
Organism: Mesorhizobium sp. M1A.F.Ca.IN.022.07.1.1; assembly: GCF_003997575.1. Taxonomy (NCBI): domain Bacteria; kingdom Pseudomonadati; phylum Pseudomonadota; class Alphaproteobacteria; order Hyphomicrobiales; family Phyllobacteriaceae; genus Mesorhizobium; species Mesorhizobium sp. M1A.F.Ca.IN.022.07.1.1. The sequence continues at coordinate 605 of NZ_RZST01000663.1, read as the reverse complement.
CGAGAGCCGCGACATCGACGTGCCGCTGGCGATCCGCCACTTCATCCATCATGCCGGCTGGGCGCAGACGCTCGAGAAGGATTTTCCCGGCCACAAGCCGGTCGGCGTCGTCGGCCAGGTCATTCCGTGGAACTTCCCGCTGCTGATGCTGGCCTGGAAGATCGCGCCCGCGCTCGCGGCCGGCTGTACGGTGGTGCTGAAGCCGGCCGAATTCACGCCGCTCACCGCCATACTGTTCGCCGAGATCTGCGAGCGCGCCGGCGTGCCGAAAGGCGTCGTCAACATCGTTCAGGGCGGACCGGAGGCGGGTGCCGCCATCGTCAACCATCCGGGCGTGCAGAAGATCGCCTTCACCGGTTCCTCCGAGGTCGGCAAGATCATCCGCAAGGCAACCGCCGGATCGGGCAAGAAGCTGTCGCTGGAGCTCGGCGGCAAATCGGCCTTCGTCGTTTTCGAGGATGCCGACCTCGACAGCGCCGTCGAGGGACTGGTCGACGGCATTTGGTTCAACCAGGGCCAGGTCTGCTGCGCCGGCTCGCGGCTCCTGGTGCAGGAAGGCATCGCGGAGGCCTTCATCGCCAAGGTCAAGGTCAGGATGAGCCGCC
>NZ_RZST01000662.1:0-1021 GCF_003997575.1 Mesorhizobium sp. M1A.F.Ca.IN.022.07.1.1 | reverse complement strand
GTCAAAGCCTGGGGCCGCCTGATGCGCGTTTCGCACCAGCTGGTCGAAAAGACCGAGTATGCCCTGAAAGCCGGCGGCTTGCCGCCGCTCGCCTGGTACGACGTGCTGCACGAGCTTGCCGAGGCGGGCGAGGGCGGCTTGCGGCCGTTCGAGCTGATCGATCGCGTTCTGTTGGCGCAGTACAGCGTGTCGCGACTGCTGGCCCGGCTGGAAGCGGATGGCCTGCTGGAAAAGCTGCCTGTCTCGGATGACGGCCGTGGCCAGACAGTGCGCATCACGCCAAGCGGCCGGGAGATGCGCCGCCGCATCTGGGCGGTCTATGGCGCGTCCATAGCCGAACTGATGGGCGACAAGCTTTCCGCCAAGGAGCTGGAAACGCTGGCTGCACTGCTCGGGCGGTTGCGCGAGCCACCGGCCGGCGATTAGCTCACGAGTGTTTGTGGGTACCGTCAGATTTTTTCGCCGCAGCCCCTTGCGTTGGAAACCCGAATGCGCAATAAGCCGAACCGTAACGTACGGTACGCATTATTGAGCGACCGGGAACTGGTGAAACGTGTTGCAAGCCGCCGCCGACACCGACAGCAGCGAAACGCTCACCGAGCGGCAGCAGGCCGTTCTGGACGCAGCACTTCGCCTACTGGTCGAAGAGGGCGACAACCTGACCATGACCGCGGTGGCGCGGCGGGCAAGCTGCTCCAAGGAAACACTCTACAAATGGTTCGGCGACCGCGACGGGCTGCTGACGGCGACAGTGCAATGGCAGGCCTCGAAAGTGCGCGTGGCGCCGGTCGACCGCAAAGGCCTCGACCTCGCTTGGCTGACCGCAAGCCTCGAACGCTTCGCTTCCGACTGGCTGAGGGTCATCTCCAGCGATACGTCTATCGCGCTCAACCGTGTCGCGGTCGGCCATGCCGGCTCAGGGAAGGATGACCTTGGCGCGATCGTGCTGCAGAATGGGCGTTTCGCACTGGCCAGGCGTCTGAAGCCCGTGCTCGAAGCGGGACGCGAGGCTGGGCTGCTC
>NZ_RZST01000661.1:0-1029 GCF_003997575.1 Mesorhizobium sp. M1A.F.Ca.IN.022.07.1.1 | reverse complement strand
CAACCTGTAGCGGATGACATTGCTGGCATTGTCGGTGACGCGGATCTCGAGCGGCGGCAGCGACTCCGCCCGTACGCCGTCATTGGCGGCCTCGCCGTCGATGAACAGGATGGGCTTCAGCCCCGAGGCATCGATTCGCGACGTCACACCGGAAATGCTGAGCGCGCTTGCCGGCTGCGCAGCCGCCCAGAAGGGGCTCTGACGCACCAGGGCATGTCCGCCCGACACCCAGAAAGCCACGAGTGCGGCGCCCACTCCGGCGGCCCAGAAGATTGGACCGCCACGCGAGGCCGGCCGCGCCGGCGCAGCCTCCGGTTTGCGCAGCATGCCCATGCCAGCGATGGATGGCGTCGAGGGCGCTTGCGGCGGCAACGGCGCCGCAATCGGTTCCGAACGGGCGGCGAATCGCGGCAGCACCACATAGTCGGCATCGACGACATCGGTGTCGAGGATGACGCGCTCCGGCGCGGCCTTTGTCGCCGTGCCGGTCATGATTTCGCCGGAAACAGAGCGCGCGGTTCTATCCTCAGCCATTACGGCCCCAGTGCAATCTTCGTTGCTTTTGGGTAAACGCAAATGGTTAACGCTTCCCCACCGGAACTGCTGTGAAACGTCGAAAGCGCGCAGAAATTAACCAACGATTAACCATGCCGGCCGATGGTCTTGGCAGAGAACAGGCTGGCGGGATGCCGCCTAAGGTTTCAGGTCGCCGAACGTGATCCGCTTCGAAAATGTCGGCCTCCGCTATGGCATGGGTCCGGAGATCCTCCGCGACATTTCCCTGCACATTCCGGAGCGCTCCTTTCAGTTCCTGAGCGGCCCCTCGGGCGCCGGCAAGACCACCTTGCTGCGCCTGCTTTTCATGTCGCTGAAGCCGACGCGCGGCCTGATCACCATTTTCGGCAAGGATCGTTCGCGCATCTCGCGCGGCGAGTTGCCGCTGCTCAGGCGCCGCATCGGCGTGGTGTTCCAGGATTTCCGCCTGCTTGACCACATGACCACTTACGAGAACGTGGCGCTGCCGTTGCG
>NZ_RZST01000660.1:0-1030 GCF_003997575.1 Mesorhizobium sp. M1A.F.Ca.IN.022.07.1.1 | reverse complement strand
GGATGCCCGGCGCGTTCGCCATCAGCTTATGCGCCTGCATCAGGTCGGGCATCATGTCGAGCAGCGGATGCGAGCCGTCGAGATTGAAATGCATGCTGCCGCAAAACAGCAAGGTCTTGCAGCCGTCGCAGCCGTTGGAGACGTCATAGATGTTCTCGCAGACCGGCTCGATCGTATAGCGGCCGATCGGCACGGGCGGAACGCCCGGCGCGCTCGCCAGCACATGCTCATCGCCACGCGGGATCAAGAGCGCGTCGCCGACAGAGAGCTCGATCCATTCCTTGGCCGGTGAGAACAGCCAGCAGCCCTGTTGGCCGATGAAATGGAACCGCGCCGCCTTCTGCGCGGGGAAGGAAACGGCCCACGGTTCGCCCAGCACGCAGCGGCCATAGTCGACGCCGTCGAGCCGCAATCCGCGCAGCATGTCGGTCAGCGGATCGCCGGACGCCGGGAATGTGGTTTTGGACGAATTGTAATTCATCCCGGCGTTTCTAGCATGGAAACTCCAGCCGGTCACTCCCTATGTTGCACTGCAGCGTCGCGCGCCAGGCCTGTAACGGGTGGATCCCGAACTGGCGGTCTTCCAAATGGCGCCGCAAAACAGATCGGAGATTTCCCATGACCGAACCCGCCACAGGCGTCATCGACGCCGCTGTTCTCGATAGAACCGAGGAGCGAAGCGAGCCTGTATGGGGCGCGGTGGTCTCGCTGGCGCTCGGCGTGTTTGGCTTGGTGACCGCCGAATTTCTGCCCGCTAGCCTGCTGACGCGGCTGGCGCAGGATCTCGGCGTCAGCGAAGGCGCCGCCGGCCAGGCCGTGACGGCGACGGCCGTCGTCGGCGCGATCGCAGCACCCACGATGGCCATCGTCACCAAGCGGCTGGACCGCAGGCTGGTCATGTGGCTGCTCACCTTGCTTCTGATCGTCTCCAACCTGCTTGCCGCCTTCGCCTCCTCGCTCACGATGCTGCTTCTTGCCCGCGTGGTGCTGGGCGTCGCGCTCGGCGGCTTCTGGTCGATGTCGGCCGCCA
>NZ_RZST01000065.1:0-20772 GCF_003997575.1 Mesorhizobium sp. M1A.F.Ca.IN.022.07.1.1 | reverse complement strand
GTCAAGAAATTCTCGCTTTGGGATGATCGCCAGAGCAGGCTTTTCACCGATCCGCGGGCGCTGCGCGAGGGCGATATCCTGACCGTCAACATCAAGCTCAACGACAAGGCCAATTTCAAGAACAAGAACGACCGCAGCCGCACCGCCGCGCGCAAGCTCGGCTACGACGTCACGCTCGGTTGGGACGGCAAGAGCACCAGCGGCAAGGGCGATGCCGGCTTGAGCTCCAGCACCGAGACCAACGCCGACGGCGAGATCAATCGCTCGGAGAATCTCGAGCTCAATGTCGCCGCCGTCGTCACCGAAGTGCTGCCCAACGGCAATCTGATGATCAGGGGTTCGCAGGAAGTGCGCGTCAACTACGAGCTTCGGGTCCTCACCATCGCCGGCATGGTGCGTCCCTCCGATATCGGCGCCGAAAACACCATCCCCTACGAGCGCATCGCCGAGGCACGCATCTCATATGGCGGACGTGGACGCGTGAGCGAGGTCCAGCAGCCGGCCTACGGTCAGCAGATCCTCGACCAGGTTCTTCCTTTCTAGGCCGGGGAGATCGCTGTCGTGGCAAATGTCGAGCAGGCTCAGTCCAAGAACGGACCGTCCCTTGTGGTCCAGCTCGCCATGCTGTTGGCCATGACGGGCGCGGCCGTCGGCATGGGCTGGTTCTCGGGCGGCTATCTCAAGCAGGGAGAAGCCCCGGCGCCGGTTCCTGCCGCACCCGAGAACGCCGGCAGCCCGGAGAAGTCGGCCGAAGTGGTCAAACAGATTGCCGGACCGACGGTGGTCCAACTGGCGCCGATCACCACCAATCTCGCCGCACCCAGCGAAGTCTGGATAAGGCTGGAGGCATCGGTGCTCTACGACGCGCCGCAGCCGCAGGAAATGACCGAGCAGATCCATCAGGACCTGCTGGCGTTCGTGCGCACGCTGAAGATGCATCAGATCGAAGGCGCCAGCGGCTACCAGCATCTCAAGGCCGATCTCGACGAGCGTGCGGCGCTGCGCAGCGGCGGCCACGTCAAACAGGTTCTCATCAGGACGATGCTGCTCGAATGAGAAAGTTCCTCATCGCCACGGCGCTCATCGTCATCACCACCTCTGTCGCCGCGGCCCAGCAGCTCGATCTCGGCGGCATAGGCAAGGCCGACGGCACCACGGTCGGCTATCTCATCCAGATGTTCGGGCTGCTCACCGTGCTTTCGGTGGCGCCGGGCCTGCTGATCATGGTGACGAGCTTCACCCGCTTCGTCATCGCCTTCTCGATTCTGCGCGCCGGCATCGGCCTGCAGTCGACGCCGGCCAACCTGATCCTGATCTCGCTGTCGCTGTTCATGACCTTCTATGTCATGGCGCCGACCTTCGACCAGGCTTGGAACACCGGCGTCAAGCCGCTGATGGACAACCAGATCACCCAGGCCGAGGCCTTCGAGAAGATCTCGGATCCGTTCCGCAGCTTCATGCTGCACAATGTGCGCGACAAGGATTTCGATCTTTTTGCCGATCTCGCCCGCGAGCGCGGCCAGACTGTCTCGCGCGACACCGTGGACCTGCGCATTCTGGTGCCCGCCTTCATGATCTCGGAAATCAGGCGCGGCTTCGAGATCGGTTTTCTGATCGTGCTGCCGTTCCTGGTGATCGATCTCATCGTCGCCACCGTGACCATGGCGATGGGCATGATGATGCTGCCGCCGACGGTGGTTTCCCTGCCGTTCAAGATCCTGTTTTTCGTGCTGATCGACGGCTGGAACCTTCTGGTCGGCAGCCTGGTGCGATCCTTTACCTGATCGCCCCGCCGGGCTCCAGGACGACACTTAAGGCTTCGCCTGCTAAGGCCCGCGCGAATTATTTTGGATTAACCGTCCAGTTTAGCCGTTTGGTAGGAAGTTGCCCGCATAGTCCGCTCCAGATGGCGGGTGATCGGGTCTCAGCGATCATGGGCATGATGCCGCACCGTCATACCGGACAAGCCGGTATGTCAAAAAAATCCGTGTAAAAACCAAGGTACGAGTATCATGTCCAGTATCATGACCAATTCCGCTGCGCTGACCGCGCTGCAGAGCTTGAACAACACCAACAAGCAGCTCGAGACCACCCAGTCCCGCATTTCCACCGGCTACCGTGTCGCCACCGCCAGCGACAACGCCGCTTACTGGTCAATCGCCACCTCGATGAAGTCCGACAACAAGGCGCTCTCGGCCGTTCAGGACTCGCTCGGCCTCGGCGCAGGCAAGGTCGATACCGCCTACACCGCCATCAACGACGTCAAGGATCAGGTCGACCTGATCAAGACCAAGCTGGTTACAGCCCGCGGCGCCAGCCAGGAAGACCAGCAGAAGATCGCGACCGAAATCAAGGCCATCCAGGATCAGATCAAGTCGTCGGTCACCAACGCCAACTTCGCCGGCTCGAACCTGCTGCAGAACGACGGCACGGCTGCTTCCGATCTGAACATCGTTGCTTCGTACAACCGCACCGGCTCGACCGTCACCATCGACACCATCAAGGTGGCCTCTGCCGACACGCAGGTCCTCGACACGGCGGGCACCGGCGGCATCGTTGGCGGTCTGCTTGCGACGACCTTCTTCGACCCGAGCTCCGCCGCCGTCGCCGACACCGCCATCGACACCGCGCTCGGCAGCGTTGAAACGGCGCTCGGCAAGCTGTCCACCGGCGCCGCCTCGCTCGGCGCCGCAAAGTCGCGCATCGATACCCAGCAGAGCTTCCTGTCGAACCTGTCGGACTCGATCGACAAGGGCGTCGGCGCTCTGGTCGACGCCGACATGAACAAGGAATCGACCCGCCTGCAGGCCCTCCAGGTGCAGCAGCAGCTCGGCATCCAGGCGCTGTCGATCGCCAACGGCAATTCGCAGCAGATCCTGTCGCTCTTCCGCGGCTGATCGCCCGGCGAACTTCACGCATCTTGTCGGGCCGCGCCACCAGCGCGGCCCGATTTTCATTTTTGATGCTGCTGCCCCTCCGAGGCGCGCCTCTTCCCTCGGGAAATATTACCGCACCGCGGTTTCAAGGCTGGCTTTTAACGCGCCGTTAACTGTGACGCGCTAGCTATGGTTAACCAATCGCTATGACGGGCCGACCGACGGTCGACAGGCATGACCGCCCCCGCCAGAGAGTTGACCGGCATGCGCGAGGCATGCCTGCTTTGAGAAGGGGTGTATCTTGGCAAGCATCATGACCAACGCCGCCGCGCTCACCGCGCTGCAGAGCCTCAACGCCACCAACAAGGCGCTTGAGACGACGCAGGGCCGCATCTCGACCGGCTACCGTGTCGCCACCGCTTCCGACAACGCCGCCTACTGGTCGATCGCCACCTCGATGCGGTCCGACAACAAGGCGCTCTCGGCCGTCCAGGACGCGCTCGGCCTCGGCGCCGGCAAGGTCGACACAGCTTACACCGCCATCACCGACATCAAGGACCAGGTCGACGCGATCAAGGCCAAGCTGGTCACCGCGCGCGGCGCCAGTCAGGACAACCAGCAGAAGATCGCGACCGAAATCAAGGCCATCCAGGACCAGATCAGGTCGTCGGTCACCAATGCCAGCTATGCCGGTTCGAACCTGCTGCAGAATGACGGAACGGCCGCCTCGGACCTGCATGTCGTGGCTTCGTACAACCGCACCGGCACGACCGTCTCCATCGACACCATCGACGTGGCAGCGACCGACACGCAGGTTCTTGACACCGCCGGCACGGGCGGCATCGTCGGCGGGCTGCTTGCGACGACCTTCTTCGATCCGAGTGCCGCGGCCGTTTCCGACACCGCCGTCGACACCGCGCTCGACAGCGTTGAAACCGCGCTTGCCAAGCTCTCCACCGGCGCTGCCTACCTTGGCGCCGCCAAGTCGCGCATCGACACCCAGCAGAGCTTCCTGTCGAACCTGTCCGATTCGATCGACAAGGGCGTCGGTGCCCTCGTCGATGCCGACATGAACAAGGAATCGACCCGCCTGCAGGCGCTCCAGGTGCAACAGCAGCTCGGCATCCAGGCGCTGTCGATCGCCAACGGCAACTCGCAGTCGATCCTGGCCTTGTTCAAGAGCTGATATTTCCGCTGAGGCAACCCCTCCATCGCAAGGCCGCGTCCTGAGCGCGGCCTTTTTCTTGCGCGTCGGACTGCTGCCTCCGGGCCGTTCGGGCCTCGCATAGCCCCTGGCCGCACGCACTATCATCCTCGCACAAGCTTCGCGGTCTAGTCTTCCGGCGGAAAGTCATGATGGGAGCGGTTGAATCGTGCCGGAACAGATCCAGAGCCTCATCGCGAACCTCCGCGGCTTCGGCGTCAGGCGTCTCGCTCTCATGGGCGGCATCGCCGCGCTGGTCATGGCCGTCATCGGCGTCGGCTCGGTCTATCTCAACCGCCCGGCCTACGAGACGCTCTATGTCGGGCTCGACCGCAGCGACGTGAACCAGATCGGCCTGGTGCTGGGCGAGGCCGGCATCGGCTTCGATGTCGGCGCCGACGGAACATCGGTGCTGGTGCCGGCCGGCACCACCGCGCAGGCGCGCATGCTGCTGGCCGAAAAGGGCCTGCCGACCAGCGCCAACGCCGGCTACGAGCTGTTCGACAATGTCGGCTCGCTCGGCCTCACCTCGTTCATGCAGCAGATCACCCGCGTGCGTGCGCTGGAAGGCGAGATCGCGCGCACCATCCAGTCGATCGCCGGCGTCAAGGCGGCGCGCGTACACATCGTCATGTCCGAGCGCGCCAATTTCCGCCGCGACGAGCAGCAGCCCTCGGCCTCGGTGGTCATTCGTTATGCCGGCGTCGATGCCGAAAAGAGCGCCCAGTCGATCCGCCACCTCGTCGCCGCAGCGGTTCCCGGCCTGTCGGCCGACAAGGTGACCGTGCTCGATTCCAACGGCAATCTGCTCGCCGCCGGCGACGACACTTCCAACACAAGTGCTGCCCGCACGCTCGGCGTCGAGCAGACGGTCGAGGCGCAGATCGGTGACAACATCCGCCGCGCGCTGACGCCCTATCTCGGCCCCGACAATTTTCGCGCCAGCGTCAAGGCCGACGTCAATACCGACACCCGTCAGACCGAAGAAACGATCTTCGATCCCGAATCCCGCGTCGAGCGTTCGGTGCAGTCGGTGCGCACCAACGAGGCCAGCAACCAGAAGCAGGCCTCGAACCCGACCAGCGTCGAGCAGAACCTGCCCGAGACGCAGACGACCACGACTGAAGGGCCGCAGTCCTCCTCGCAGAACGACCGCAAGGAGGAGATCACCAACTACGAGATCAACTCCAAGAAGATCGCCACCGTTTCCAATGGCTACTCGGTGACCAAGATGTCGATCGCCGTCGTCGTCAACCAGGATCGGCTGAAGACCATCCTCGGCAAGGACGCCACCCCCGAGCAGATTGCCAAGCGCGTCGCCGATATCCAGAAGATGGTGGCCTCCGCCACTGGCTTTGAGGAGAAGCGCGGCGACGTCATCGATGTCTCGGCGGTCGAGTTCATCGACGGGCTGGACGGTGAGCCGATCGACCAGCCGGGCATCCTCGCCTCGATCGGCACATACACCGGCACGCTGATCAATGCCGGCGCCTTTATCGTCGTCGTGTTCCTGGTCGCCTTCTTCGGCCTGCGGCCGATGGCGGCCGCGCTGACGGCGTCGGCCAAGCCCGCGGCCCTCGCCGGCCCGAGCTTCGACGATGTCCAGCGCTCGCTGCCGACGCCCGACGCGCCGGTGGCCGCAATCGCGGCCGACACGGCCGTCGGCGCGCTGCCGGGCGCCCGGCCGGGCGCCACTCCGCTCGACGACCTGCGCCAGAAGATCAGGCCTGCGCCGCAGGAACGGCTAGCACGCATGGTCGACCTCAACGAGGAACGCACCGCCCAGATCCTGCGCAAATGGGCCGCCGCCCCGGAAGCCGCGGGTTAAGCCATGGCTTCGGCGGCCCTTTTCGATCTCCTGCCCGATTTCGGTTCGCGCGCCCCGCGCGCCGGCCAGGCACCGTCAGCGCCTGACATCGAGCGCAAGCCAGACATATCGCCACCGCAGGCCGACATCGGCGCGCTGATCGCCGAGGCGGTGGCCGATGCGGAAGCAGCACTCGGGGCGCGGCTCGCGGCCGCCCACGAGGCGGCCCTCGAGGCCGAACGCCAGGCCAATGACGATGCGGCAAAGGCGTTCCTCAAAAGCTTCGGCGGCGATCTGGGGGCGGCGGTCGCGACACGGATCGATGCCATGGAAGCGCGCGTGGCCGAGCTCACCGCCGCCACCGTCGCCCGCATCATCGGCGGCGTGGTCAGCGATGATCTGCAGGAGCGCTCGATCGAAGCTCTTGCCCGTACCGTAAGCGCCGCGATTGCCGACAGTGAGGCGGTGCGTATCGGCGTGCGCGGGCCACTGTCGCTGTTCGAGCCGCTGAAGGCGTCGCTTGGAGATCGCGCGGCCAATCTCGATTTCACCGAGGCCGCCGGCTTCGACCTGACCGTGACCATCGATGAAACCGTCTTCGAGACGCGCATCGCCGAATGGTCGGCTTCCCTGTCGGAGGTCCTATCATGAGCGCCATCGACCACGGCGAGGCCAGGCACGAGATCATCATCGTCAAGCGCAACCACGACGGTCATGACGACGGCCATCATGGCGGCGTCTGGAAGATCGCCTTTGCCGACTTCATGACCGCCATGATGTGCTTCTTTCTCGTCATGTGGCTGATCAACGCCGCCAACGAGCAGACCAAGGCGGCGGTCGCCAGCTATTTCAACCCGGTCGAGCTGATCGATCGCAATTCCAGCCGCAAGGGCCTGGAAGACCTTGGCGACGGCCCGAGCAAGGTTGGCCTCACCGCCGACAATCCGCAGGATGGCGCGAGCAAGGCCGGCGAGGACGGCAAGGGCGGCGCCGGCTCCTCCGACCGCAGGCAGACGAAGGAGGCCTCGCAGAAATCCGATCTCTCCGACGAGCATCTGTTTGCCGATCCCTATGCCGTGCTGTCGGAGATCGCCACCGATACCGGCGTGATGCAGAATGTCAGCGCCAAGGGTGAAGGCGGCGCTCAGAACGCCGGTCCGGCGACCGGCGCTTCCGGCGGCGAATCCTATCGCGATCCTTTCGCGCCGGACTTCTGGTCGCAGCAGGTTGCGACGCCTGGCGCCGAAGCCAGCGCCGAACGCAGGAGGATCGAAGGCGATCCGGCCAGGCCTGGCGAGAAGGTCGCCGAGACCGATGTGCCGAAAGTCAAGGCCGCTCCGCCGGCACCGCCGCAGTTGGATGCGCCGCTCGAGCCGCTGGCGGCACCGGAAAAACCCGGTGCCAAGGTGGTCGCCGGATCGGACGGCGACACGAAAGTCGGGAAGGCCGAAGGCAAGGCGATCAAGGGCGAGAAAGCCCAAGCTGAAAAGGCAGAAGCCGAAAAGGCGGAGGCCGCTGCGACCGATGCTGCGATGCCGGGAGCCGCAGGGGCCGAAGCGGCGACGGCCGAGCCGGCAAAGGCGGAGCCGGAGCAAGCCTCCGACAAGGGAAAGAAGGTCCCGAGCAGCGCCGCCCTCAAGGCGGCCGCCGAAATCAAGCAGGAACTGGCCAAGGCTTTCGCGCCCGGTGACAAGCTGGCCGAGGGCGTCTCCGTCGAGGCAACGGACAAGGGCGTCGTCATCTCGATCACCGATCAGCTCGACTTCGGCATGTTCGAGATCGGCTCGGCCGTGCCGCGCCGCGAGATGGTGCTGGCGATGGAGAAGATCGGCCGCATCATCAACGAGAAGAAGGGCACCATTACCATCGGCGGCCATACCGATGCGCGGCCGTTCCGCAGCAACGCCTACGACAACTGGCGGCTGTCCACCGCCCGCGCCCACTCCGCCTATTACATGCTGGTGCGCGGCGGCGTCGACGAAAGCCGCATCACCGAGGTCGCGGGCTTCGCCGACCGCCAGCCCAAGATCGCGTCCGATCCGCTGGCCGCCGCCAACCGCCGCATCGAGATCCTGATGGCGACCGGCGGATGAGGGTCAGAACCGCCATCGGCCGCGCAGTCGGGCTGCTGCTGCTCGCCGCAGGATCGCCCGCTGCCGCTTTTGCACAGGATGACGGCCTGCAGCCTTACCAGCTGGTGCGCTCGCTGCAGTTGGTCCAGGACCGCATCGCCGGAGGCGATCATGCGGCGCTGCCGATGCAGGCCAAGCTGCTGGAAATGACCGATGCGAGGCTTCGCGCCGCCGATGCCGGCGATTTCAAGGACCCGAAGAATTTCCGCGCTCTGCTCGTCTATGGCATGAGCGGCGGCAATCCCGTCACTGTCAAGGCGGCAGCTTCGCGCGCGGCGGCCGACCCGCAAAGCCTCGCCATCGCCAAAGGGGTCGTCGCCTATCTCAACGGCAGGCCGGCCGCGGCAATCGAAATCCTGAAGCCGATCGACCCGATGAGCGTGCCCGCCGACCTCGGCGCCTTCCTGGCGTTGGTCAAGGGCTCGCTGCTTGCGACCGATGAACCCGCAACGGCGCTGACCCTGCTGGACGAGGCCCGCCTGCTCAGCCCCGGCACACTGGTCGAGGAGGCAGCGCTTCGCCGCTCGGTCGGCCTCGCAGCGACACAAGGCGACGCCGCGCGCTTCGCGCTTGCCTCGACGCAATATGTCGCCGGCTATCTCTATTCCCCCTATGCCAGCCAGTTCGCCGATTCCTTCGTCTCCGGTGTGATTGCGCTGCACATGTCGATCAGCCAAGACAAGCTCGCAGACATCACCTCGATGATGGACCCCGAGCGCGAGAAGGTGATTTATCTGCGCATCGCGCGCCGCGCCGCGATCGACGGGCTGAGCGACCTCTCCGCCTTCGCCTCGGCCCGGGCCGAGCAGGGCCGCAACGGCAAAGGCAATCAGGACGACCCGCGCGCAGTGCTCTATTCGAGTCTCTCCACGGTGACGTCGGCCACGATCGACGATGTGCGCGCGAGGCTCGGCACGATTGATCGCGGCAAGCTTTCGGAGAGCGACCGCGCTTTGCTCGATGCGGCACAGGCCATTGCCGGCGAGGTCGTCGCTCCTGTGCGTGCGGCCGTCATGAATGAGACGGAGGCCGCGGGTCCGGCAAAGAGCGATGCCGCGAAACCCGCTGAAACCGAGGCTGCGAGCCAGGCCGACTCCGAAGGGTTGCCGCCGGTGGAGGGCGCGATGGCCGAGCAGCCGGCCCCGGTGAAGCCGGCGGACGCGCCGGCCGCAGCGTCCGCGCCGCCGGCTCCGCCGACGACGGCTCAGGCCGCGGCCGAGGCTCAAGCCTCCGCTCCTGCGCAGCCCGAAACGCCATCCGTGCCGCCTGCATCCACGCCGGCGGCCGCAGCAAGCCTCGATCCGCACGATCCCACCGATGCCGCGATGCTCAAAGCGCGCCGCCAGCTCGACCAGATCGACCAGCTACTCGGAGCCGCTCCCAAATGACCAGCGCCCAAATGAACAGCGTGAGCCAGGCCACGCCGGGACTTGCATCCGCCCACGTCCAATCGCGGCAGCATCCTGCCGACGGCAAGGAAAACGGCGCGAATTTTGGCGAGATGGTGCATGGCGCCGAACAATCGGCGCGGCAGGCAAAGCATCCCGCCGAACCTGTGTCTTCCGATGCGCAGCCGGCGCGGCGCGCCCTCGCCGGTTCGCCCAAGCCACGACCCGATGAGGATGGCCAGAACAAGACTGCCGCGCCGAAGCCAGCGGCCGGAAAGGGCGCGAAGAATGGCGCCGAGGCTGACCATGCAAAGGCCACGGACGATGCCGATGCGGCGGCGCAATCGTCAGATAGCGCTCCGCTTCAGGACGGTTTGCCCCTGCTGATGGCGCTGGGCGACATCCGCCACTTCGCAACGTCGACAAATGCCGAGCGCGGTGGATCTTCTGTCGAGGGAGAGGCAGGAACCCAGCCCTCGATCGGCCAGGCCGCGTCTTCGCAGCTGGCGATCCGTCAAGGCAAACGCATGTTGGCCGACGCTTCCGAAGGCAGCGAGCCGTTGCCGCGATCCGGTCGCGCGACGATGGCGACCGAGAAGCGCGGGCCCGATTTCGGACAGAAACCGGCCGGCGCTGGTCCGGGCCCGGACATGTCGATCCGCAAGGACGACATCCTGTCTGGAACGCAAGGAGCCGCAACCGACGCAACGACGCCGCAAGGCTGGCGTCCGGCGGCCGCCCAGAAGACCGCGCAAACGGCGCAAGCCCTCGCATCGAACAATCAAGCCAAGCCATCCTCTGCCGCCGGGCGCCTGGATGTGGTCAGCCAGCAGAGCTTCCCCGCGCCGGCCCAAAACGCCTTCGGCCAGACGGTATCGGCGCTGGCCGAGGCGATCGCCTCGGACAGCGGCGTTCAGCAGGCCTACTCGAGCGGCCCGATCGGCTCGCACGCGACCAACTCTGTTGCCGTTTCGACACATGTCCTGAAGATCGAACTCCACCCGGCTGACCTCGGCACGGTCACCGCCAGCCTGCGTCTTTCCGGAGAGCAACTTTCGATCGAGATGAAGCCGGAAACGCACGCGGCGTACCGCCGTCTGACCGCCGACAGCGACGCCATCGTCAAGTCGCTCCGCAGTCTTGGTTTCGACGTCGATCACGTCACCATCATGCAACCCTCGATAGCGGTCCATTCGGCCGGTCGCGTCGAAGCGAGCGGCGCGCCGCCGATGTCCACGGGCCGCGAACAGCCTTCGTTCCAGCCCGGGAACTCGGGCGGCAACAGCGCCGGCGGCGATCGGCAACCGGGAAGGAACAACGGCAATGGCGCACAGGAATTCGGCCGCGCTGCTTCGCCTCTTCGCGAGCGCGCTGGCGACGATATCTATATCTAGTCTGGCCGCGACCGTCGCCAAAGCCGCGCCCAATCCTTGCGAGCCGGAAATCCTGCGCGCCGCCGATCGCTATGGCGTGCCGGCCGGTATCCTTTACGCGGTCGGCCTGACCGAAACGGGAAAGAAGGGCAGCCTTCAGCCCAATGCTTTGAATGTAGAAGGAAAGGCTGTTTTTCCGCGCAGCAGGGGCGAAGCGCTGGCGACGTTCGAGAATGCCCGCCGCGAGGGCAAGACGCTGATCGATCTCGGCTGCATGCAGATCAATCATCGCTATCATGGCGCGCAGTTCCGCAGCGTCGAGGACATGCTAGACCCGCACCAGAACGTCGACTACGCCGCGCGCTTCCTGGCGAGCCTCCACGCGCGCCACATGACTTGGTCGATGGCCGTCGCCCGCTATCATGCCGGCCCCGACAACGACCCGGCGCAGAAGGTGTATGTCTGCCGCGTCATCACCAACATGGTCGCCACCGGCTTCGGCAAATGGACGCCGAACGCCAGCGCGTTCTGCAACCAATAGTTGCTCAAGATATGCCCTTTAGTCCGCCGCGAGGGGGTTCACAGCGGCAGCCGGCAGCCCTCTATCCAGTGCCGCGAATTGACCCTTCACGGCCGGCTTTATTACGGCTCCCAAAAAAACTCCCAAGAAAATAGCTACAAGAAATGACGGTTTTTCAGGATTCACCGCACCGGATACCGCTTTCCGCACGGGGCAAATGAGATGATTCGGAGGGCGGGCCGATGATCGTGATCGTTGATGAGCGCGAGCTCGTAACTGAGGGCTACAGCTCACTTTTCGATCGCGAGGGCGTCGCCACCGCCGGCTTCGCGCCAGGCGAGTTCGGCGAGTGGGTGAACTCTGCCGCCGACACGGATTTAAGATCGGTCAGGGCTTTCCTTATCGGCGACTGCCGCGAGGGCGCCATCTCGCCGCGCCAGATCCGCGACCGCACCGGGGCGCCGGTGATCGCGCTCAGTGAACAGCACTCGCTGGAACACACGCTCAGGCTCTTCGAGAGCGGCGTCGACGACGTCGTCCGCAAGCCCGTGCACATCCGCGAGATCCTCGCCCGCATCACCGCCATCCGCCGCCGCGCCCGCGAAGAGGCCGCCTACACCGAGGTCGGCTCGATGCGCATCTTCATGGATGGGCGCGACCCGGAGATCGACGGCGAGCCGCTGCCGCTGCCGCGTCGCGAGCGGCGCATCCTGGAGTATTTGGCCAGCAATCGCGGCCGGCGCGTGACCAAGACGCAGGTGTTCAACGCCATCTACGGCATCTTCGACGAGGAGGTCGAGGAGAACGTGGTGGAGAGCCACATCTCGAAGCTGCGCAAGAAATTGCGTGAGAAGCTCGGCCACGACCCGATCGATTCCAAGAGGTTCCTCGGCTACCGGCTAGTGTTTTGATGGTCGTCGCCGGCACATCCCGCGCCAGCCTCGCGCAAGACACGAGGCTTAGTTTTGTAGCCTCTCAGAAAGGCACCGAGGAGATGTATCGATGAGCCTCTACGGAATGATGCGCACCGGCGTCTCCGGTATGAACGCCCAGGCCAACCGCTTGTCCACGGTGGCCGACAACATCGCGAATTCCGACACCACCGGCTACAAGCGCTCCTCCGCCGAATTCTCGACGCTGATTATGCCCAGCACCGGCGGCGCCTATAATTCGGGTGGCGTCACGACGACGATCCGTTCGGCCGTCAGCTCGCAGGGTGTTCTGCAATACACCACTTCGGTCTCCGACCTCGCCGTCAACGGCGACGGCTTCTTCGTCGTGCAGGACCCGAGCGGAACGCCCTATCTCACCCGCGCCGGCGCCTTCGTTCCGGACGCTCAAGGACGCCTCGTCAACGCCGCCGGCTACCAGCTGATGGCCTACAGCTACGCCAACGGCGATCCGGCCGCGACCGCCAACGGCTTCGAAGGCCTCGTGCCGGTGCAGATTTCCGATCAGGAGATGACGGCGACGCCGAGCACGGAAGGGACATTCACCGGCAACCTGCCGGCTGGCGCCACCGCTGTCACCGCCGGCAACCTACCCACCGACAACAGCAACTCGTCACAATACACGTCGAAATCGTCGCTGGTCGCCTACGACAATCTCGGCAACAAGGTGTTGCTCGACGTCTACTTCACCAACACCGGCACCGGCACCTGGCAGGTTTCGGTATTCGATCAGTCGAAGGCCACAGCCGGCACGTCGTTCCCCTATGCGGGCGGCGCGCTGGGTTCGGCCAATCTCACCTTCGACACCACCACCGGCAAGCTCACCGGCGCGACCACCGGCGTGTCCTTCACGGTGCCGAACGGGTCGACTCTCAACCTCGACCTCTCCAAGCTGACGCAACTCGGAACCGGCTTCACGGTCTCCGACGCCAACGTCAACGGCAATGCGCCGAGCACGATCGAAAAGATCCAGATCAGCCAGGACGGCGTCATCTACGCCCAATTCGAGGATGGCTCCACCAAGCCGCTCTACAAGATCCCGCTGGCCGACGTTCAGAGCCCCGACAACCTCACCGCGATGCCGGGCAACGTCTATGTGCAGAGCGCGGACTCAGGCGCTGTTCGCATCGGCTTTGCCAATGAAGGAAAGCTTGGCTCGGTTGTCTCGGGCGCGCTCGAAAATTCCAATGTCGATATCGCCGAGGAACTGACCAACATGATTGCGGCGCAGCGCAGCTACACCGCCAACTCGAAGGTCTTCCAGACCGGTTCCGACCTGATGGACGTCCTGGTCAACCTGAAGAGATAACCCCATCGGGCGCCAGCCCGTGAAAGACCCGCATGTCGCTTTCCACCGCATTAAGCATCGCCCAGTCGGCGCTCCTGGCCACATCCAAGCAAACCAGCGTCGTGTCGCGCAATGTGGCCGACGCGTCCAACCCGGACTATGCCCGTCGCGTCGCCGTCGTCACCAGCACGGCGCCCGGCGCGCGATCGGTGGAGATACAGCGCGCCGCCAATGATCTTCTGTTCCGGCAGAACCTTTCCGCGCTGTCGGCATGGAGCGGCCAGAGCGCGCTTTACAGCGGCATGGATCAGCTCGACCTATCGGTTAATGGTGTCGACAATGCATCGTCTGCGTCGACCGCGATCGGCAATCTGCAGCAGGCGCTGCAGCTCTACGCCACCACGCCGTCGAACCAGAATCTCGGCGCCAGCGTCATCGACGCAGCCAAGCAGGTGGTGAGCTCGCTGAACGACGGCACCACGGCGATCCAGGATTTCCGCACCCAGACGGACGGCCAGATCGCCACCGCCGTCGACGACCTCAACTCGCTGCTCAGCCAGTTCCAGGACGCCAACAAGGCCGTCATCGCCGGCACGCGCTCCGGCACGGATGTGTCGGACGCGCTCGACCAGCGCGACGCGCTTCTGAAGAAGATCGCCGAATATGTCCCGGTCTCGACCTTCACGCGCGGCGACAACGACATGGTCATCACCACCAAGGACGGCACGACGCTGTTCGAGACGGTGCCGCGGTCGGTGACCTTCACGCCCTCGGCCGGCTACACCGCCGGCACGCCCGGCAACACGATCTATATCGACAATGTGCCGCTTTCTGCAGGCACCGGCGACAATACCAGCGCCGACGGCAAGCTTGCCGGCATGCTGAAGCTGCGCGACGGCGTTGCCGCGACCATGCAGAGCCAGCTCGACGAGATCGCGCGCGGCCTGATCACGGCATTTGCCGAGACCGCGCCGTCTCAGCCCAACGCCGCAGGCCTGTTCACCTGGTCCGGCGCGCCGGCTATTCCCGCTGCCGGCACCCTGGTCGACGGCCTCGCCGGCTCGATCAGCGTCAACGCCGCGTTTGACCCGAGCGCCGGCGGCAGCGCGACGCTGCTGCGCGACGGCGGCGCCAACGGCGCGGCCTATGTTTCCAACACCGGCGGCGGCGCCTCCTATTCTGACCTGCTGATCGCCTACGGCAACAGGCTCGACCAGCCGATGGCCTTCGACCCCTCCGCCGGCATCACGGTCAGCTCCGGCGTCTCGGATTACGCGGCCAACACCATCGGCTGGTTCGAAGGCGTGCGCCAGCAGGCGTCGACCAACGCCGACGCGAAGGAAGCGCTGGCCACTCGCACCGCCGAAGCGCTGTCGAACGATACCGGCGTCAATGTCGACCAGGAAATGTCCCTGCTTCTCGACCTCGAGCATACCTATCAGGCGTCGGCGCGCATGATGAAGACCGTCGACGACATGCTGGACGCCTTGTTGGGCGCGGTGGGATAATCGATGAAAGCGACAGCCGTCTCCTCAGCCGCCATCTCCAACGCCCTGCGCTATCAGCAGATGCGCATGCAGGCCGATCTCGTCAAGGCGACCACGGAATCCCAGACCGGCAAGGTAGCGGATGTCGGCCTGGCGCTCGGCGGGCGCACGACACAGGCCGTCACCTTCCAGCGCGATCTCGACCGGTTGAACGGCATCGTCGATTCGAACTCGCTGGTCGCCGCGCGTCTGACTTCGACACAGGATTCGCTGGGTCAGCTCTCCGATGTCGCGCAGGATCTGCTGACGGCGCTGACCAGCGCCGTATCGGGCGACTCCTCGACCAGCATCACCCAGACCGCCGGCGCCACGGCGCTGCAGCAGATGACGGGCATCCTGAACACCAGCGTCAACGGCGAATACCTGTTTGCCGGGACCAACACCGACGTTAAGCCGATCGACGACTTCAGCGCCGCCGGCTCGCCCGCCAAGGCGGCGTTCGACGCCGCCTTCACCAGCTATTTCGGCTTCACCCAGAACGACCCCGCGGCCGCCAACATCACCGCCGCCCAGATGGACGACTTCATCACCACCGCGGTCGAGCCGCAGTTCCTGGGCTCCGGATGGCAGGCCAACTGGTCGAACGCCACCGACGACCAGATCACCAGCCGCATTTCATTGAACGAGACCACGCAGACGTCGGTCAGCGCCAACGAGCAAGGCATCCGCAAGCTCGCCATGGCGGCCGCCATGGTCGGCACGCTCTTTGCCGGCAACATCAGCGAGGCCGGGCAGAATACGATCGTCAGCCGCGCGCAAAAGCTGGTCGGCGAGGCCATCGGCGGCATCGTCCAGGTGCAGTCCGAAGCCGGCCTCACCCAGAAGCGCGTGTCCGACGCCAGCGATCGCATGAAGACCCAGGTCGATCTGTTCGAGAAGCACATCATCGACCTCGAAGGCGTCGATCCCTCGGAGGCCGCCACCCGCGTGGCCGACCTGACGCAGCATATAGAAACGTCCTTCGCATTGACCGCGCGACTGCAGCAACTGAGCCTGTTGAACTATCTCACCTGAACACTCTCACCGGAACGCCAGAGCTCCGACGATGTATCAATTCTCCTACGCCGACATCCAGACCGACTCCGTCGCCGACGCCAAGGACCGGGAGCGGCAGTTGCTCACCCGATCGATCGACATGTTGTCCACGGCAGCTTCCGTTGGGCCGGAGTCGATTGAGGCGGTCGAGGCGCTGCACTTCACCAACCGCATCTGGACCACCTTCGTCGAGGATCTCGGCTCCAGCGACAATGCGCTGCCCAAGGAACTGCGCGCCAATCTGATCTCGATCGGCCTGTGGCTGCTGCGCGAAACGGAAGACATCCGGCAGGGCCGCACCAACAATTTCGAAGGATTGATCGAGGTCTCCCAGATCATCCGAGACGGCATCCAATGAGCAACACGCTGAAGATCTCGCTGAAGCCGAACGAGAAGATCTACATCAACGGCGCCGTCGTCCGGGTCGACCGCAAGGTCACGATCGAGCTGATGAACGACGTTCAGTTCCTGCTCGAAAGCCATGTCATCCAAGCCGAGCAGGCCTCGACGCCGCTCAGGCAGCTCTATTTCATCGTGCAGATCATGCTGATCAACCCGCCGGGAGCCTCCGAGGCCCGCGACATGTTCCGCCGCTCGCTGCCGATGCTGATCGCAAGCTTCGACAATCAGGAAATCTGCAGCGCGCTGAAGCAGATCGACCGCATGGTCGGCGAGGATCATATCTACGAGGCGCTGAAGGCGATCCGCGCGCTGTATCCGCTCGAGCGCCAAGCGCTTGGCGGCAATGACGACATTCCGGAAGCGCCGCGCGCGCTGGCTGTGGGAGCATAAAGATGGCCGTGGACATGACAACGACGATCCCGGTTGGCGCCACCCAGGCCAGCAGCCAGCAGACCTCGAAGACAGCGGTCGACTACCAGTCGTTCCTGAAACTTCTGATCGCCGAGATGAAGAACCAGGATCCGACCAAGCCGATGGATTCGACGGAATATGTCGCGCAGCTCGCGACCTTCTCGCAGGTCGAGCAATCGGTGCAGACCAACAGCAAGCTCGACCAGATCATGCAATCCTCGGCGCTGTCGCAGGCGGACGCGCTGATCGGCCGTTCGATCACCGCCGCCGACGGCAAGACAACAGGGACCGTGGCTTCGGTGAAGCTCGCAAGCAGCGGCCTGATCGCGGTGCTGCAGGACGGCACCGAGGTCCCTGTCGGCGCGGGCGTATCGATCAAGCCGGCCGCTTAGAGTTTCGCATAGGGTCTGCCCATGAACGAGGCCGACGCCCTCGATATCGTGCAATATGCGGTGTGGACGGTGCTTACCGCCTCCGCGCCGGTGGTGCTCGTGGCTATGGCCGTCGGTATCGGCATCGCGCTTATCCAGGCGCTGACGCAGATTCAGGAAATCACCCTCACTTTCGTGCCCAAGATCGTCGCCATCATGCTGGTCGTGGCGCTGACCGGCCCGTTCATCGGCAGCCAGATCTCGGCCTTCACCAACGTCATCTTCGAACGCATCGAGCACGGCTTCTGACCTGGGGCTGCGGGCATCCCGCCCGCGCGGACCGGCAAAAGTTTGGTCCACACCGGCAAGATGCTTGGCCTAAAGCTTCGCCGACGCATTTTCGCCTTTGCCTTCCTGTTGTTGGACCGGGATGCTTTGGCGAGTCGCCCGCGCGATGATGGCGCCGGGCGAGCGCAAGACAGCAAGATGAAGGCGGGACAGCGACCATGATCGACGACGAGCCGGAAAGCGAACGCGTCTCGGCGCTGGCGCCGTTCCGGCACGGCATCTTCCGTGCCGTCTGGTCGGCGAGCCTTGTGTCGAATTTCGGCGGCTTGATCCAGGGCGTGGGCGCCGCCTGGATGATGACGACGATCGCCACCTCATCCTACCAAGTGGCGCTGGTGCAGGCCTCGACCACCTTGCCGATCATGCTGTTCGCGCTTGTTGCCGGCGCCATTGCCGACAGCTTCAACCGCCGCAAGGTCATGCTGGTGGCGCAGAGCTTCATGCTGGTGGTCTCGGCACTGCTCACCGTATTCACCTGGTTCGGCTGGATGACGCCGTGGACGCTGCTTGCCTTCACCTTCCTGATCGACAGCGGCACGGCGCTGAACAGCCCGTCATGGCAGGCGTCGGTTGGCGACATGGTGCCGCGCGCCAAGGTGCCGGCGGCGATCGCGCTCAACTCAATGGGCTTCAACATCACGCGCAGCGTCGGCCCGGCGATCGGCGGCATCATCGTCGCCGCCGCGGGGGCGGCGGCGGCCTTCGCCGCCAACGCCATCAGCTATATCGGCCTGATCGTCGTGCTTTTCCGCTGGAAGCCGGAAGTGCCCGCGCCGACCCTGCCGCGGGAATCGCTCGGCGCCGCGATGGGAGCCGGCCTGCGCTATGTCGCCATGTCGCCGAACATCGGCAAGGTGCTGGCGAGAGGCTTCGCCTTCGGCTTCAGCGCCGGCGCGGTGCTGGCGCTGCTGCCCCTGGTGGCGCGCGATGTCGTCAAGGGCGACGCGCTGACCTACGGCATCATGCTTGGCGCCTTCGGTATCGGCGCGGTCGGCGGTGCGCTGATCAGCGTGAGGCTCAGACAATTGCTCTCCAGCGAAACGATGGTGCGCGCCGCCTTCGCCGGTTTCGCGCTTTGCGCCTTCAACGCCGCCGTCAGCGACAATGCCTGGCAGACGTCGGCGGGCCTGCTCATTGGCGGTGCCTGCTGGGTGATCGCGCTCTCGCATTTCAACGTCACGGTGCAGATGTCGACGCCGCGCTGGGTGGTCGGGCGCGTGCTGTCGATCTACCAGACAGCAACCTTCGGCGGCATTGCGCTGGGCAGCTGGATCTGGGGCGTCGTCGCCGACGCCCATGGCGCGGAGACCGCATTGATGGTTGCCGCTGTCACCATGCTCGTCGGTGGCGGCATCGGCCTGATCCTGCCGCTGCCGCAGCACACCGCTCTCAACCTCGATCCGCTCAACCGGTTCAAGGAGCCGATGCTGGCGCTCGATTTGAAGCCGCGCAGCGGCCCGATCGCCATCATGATCGAATACATCATTCGCGAGGAGGACGTGCCGGAATTCCTCGCAACCATGGCCGAGCGTGGCCGCATCCGCCGCCGCGACGGCGCCCGCAACTGGACGCTCGCCCGCGATCTCGAAAATCCGGGCATCTGGATCGAACACTACCACACGCCGACCTGGGTCGAGTATATCCGCCACAACCGGCGTGCCACCCATGCCGACGCCGTTGTCGGCGAGCGCATCCGCGCGCTGCACAGCGGCGAGAACCCGCCGCGTGTGCGCCGCATGATCGAACGCCCGACCACCGCCGGCACGGCCCTTGTCTCGCCCAAGGGGCCGATCGATCACTAACCCGCGTCTTTTGGCCCGGAATATCTGGTTCCGATCAGCCAGCGCTGTGGATCATATATAGCTTGCGCGTCGTCTCATGAATCAGCCACTCGCCCTTCCAGCCCTTCGGCAGGACGAGCAGATCGCCAGGCCCCAGCTCACGCATCTCGCCGTCGGCACGGCTCACTTCCACGCGACCGGAGATGATGTGGCAGATCTCGGATGAACCCGAGCGGTCGGCGGTGAAGCGGCCCGGCGTACATTCCCAGATGCCGATATCGACGGTCCCGTCCGGCGATTGGAAGAACGAGCGCACCGCTTCGACCTGATCGCCTTCGATCGAGGTCGGCTTCAGTGAAAAGGCGCCGATATCGGCCGTGGCGAGGTCGCGGAAGGTCGAAAGGTCGATCAAGATAGGCTCCAGTGTCAAAAGCAATTCCAGGAAAGTGCAATGGTTTTCCGTCTGGAATTGCGCGAAAACAAAGAGTTAGAGCGGTTCGGCGAGCGCCGAACCGCCCTAGTGGCCTGTGATGCTGTCGGCCAGAGCGGCCAGTTTCGAGGTGACATTGAGCCCGGCGGCCTCGCGTTGGTCGGCGATGCGGTAGAGCTGATACATCGAGTGCACGCCGAGCCAGCGGAACGGTTCCGGCTCCCACGGTCTGACCTTGCGGTTGACCCAGGGCAGTCGCGTAAGATCCGTGTCATTGCCGAGGATCAGGTCGGCAAGTGTGCGCCCAGAAAGGTTGGAGCTCGACACGCCCAGCCCGACATAACCGCCGGCCCAGCCGATGCGCGTTTTGGGGTCGAGGCCGACCGTCGTGCACCAGTCGCGCGGCACGCCGAGCACGCCGCACCAGGCGTGGTCGATGCGGCACCCGGCCGTCTGCGGCAACAGCGTCGTCAGGATCGTGTGCAACTGGTCCATCGTCGCCTGCTGCGTCCGACCGTTGACGTCGGTGCGCGAGCCATAGCGGTAGGGCACGCCGCGACCGCCCATAGTGATACGGCCCTCGCGCGTGCGCTGGGCGTAGCAATAGGCGTGCGCCGCATTGCCGAGCAGCTCATGCCCCTCCCAGCCGATCTCGCGCCAGAGTTCTTGTGGCAGCGGCTCGGTCACGATCTGCGCGCTGTTGAGCGCCAGCCATGTCCGCTCTTCCCCGGGAATGCCGGCGGTGAAGCCTTCCGTCGCACGGATGATGGTCTCGGCGCGCACCGTGCCGCGATCCGTGGTGACCTTGCCCTTGGCGATCGACGTCACGGTCGTCTTTTCGTAGATCGGCACGCCGAGCCGCTCGACCGCTTCCGCCAGCCCGCGCACCAGCTTGGCCGGCTGCACCCG
>NZ_RZST01000659.1:0-1034 GCF_003997575.1 Mesorhizobium sp. M1A.F.Ca.IN.022.07.1.1 | reverse complement strand
CATCTACTTTGCCTTGCCGGCCGCCGGCAAGGCAAAGTAGATGATGGCCGCCGCCGCGAGCAGCTCGACCGGGCCGATCAGCAATTGCCGCGCCACGATCGGCAGTGCCGGGTAATGCAGCTGGAAGCTGCCGACCTTGAGCGGCCTCAGATGCAGCCAGCTGCAGAACACATAGACCGCAACCAGGATCAGCATGGCGAGGCCGGCGGCTGTTGCCAGCTCGTGGTGCGGGGTCGTGGTGAAACGGTCGACGATCTGCGGCTCCAGCACCAGCACGAGGCCCCCGACAAGCAGGCTGGAGAGCACGAAGGTGATCCAGCAGATCGCCACCAGCACGCCGACATCCTGGCCGGTCAGCCCCCGGGTGCCATAGGCGCGGTAGCGGATCACCGCGCCAGACAGCACCGAGCCGCCGATATTGTGCGACAGCGCATAGGTGGTGAAGGAGCAGAGCGTGACGAACAGCCACGAAACTTTCTTGCCGATATGGAGCAGCGCAATGTGGTCGTAGCCGGCGAGGGAGGCATAGGCGACGACCGAGCTCAGCGCCGCCAGCACCCAGGCGCGCGGGGGGATGGCGACGATACCGGCCCAAACATCGTCGAGTGAGATGCCGCGCAACTCATGGATGAGCAGCCAGAGCGAGAACACCACGGCCGCTACGCCGATGACCGGCCAGAAATAGCGCGTCCAGTTCATGGCGTCGTCGTCATGCGATTAAGCTCATTGCTATGATGTCGCCCAAACCCGTTCCAAGTCTCATTGAGACATGCCTGATTGAAGCCGGCTATTCAACCGGCATGAGGTGGCCCCTGCGTGACGGCGCCAAAAATCGGGCCATGCGCTCTTGGTGATTGCAAAGCGCGCTGCTAGTCTGTTCTCAACTTGAACAAATCGAGGTGCCTGCTGCGTCCTTGCTGGTTCGCGCGGCGCCGAAAGGAATTGAAGTGGAAGACCACGATACCGGCGCGGGCGCGTCGGCAGTGGGCGTGTCCGGGGCATCGCCGGCGGTACCGGCGGGCCCGCCCGCGGGG
>NZ_RZST01000658.1:0-1038 GCF_003997575.1 Mesorhizobium sp. M1A.F.Ca.IN.022.07.1.1 | reverse complement strand
GACGTGAGCGGCAACGAGAGCGACGAACAAGGCCAAGCCCAGCCTGAGATGCCGGCGCGCCGCGACAAGCGCCGGCAGGGAAAAGACAAAAACGGCGAGCGCGTTCATGCCGATCATGCCCGTCACCGACACGCTTTGCATCAGGAGGGGCACCGGCATTGCGGCATAGCCGACGGCATTCCAGGGAAAGCCGGTGAACAGGAAATCGCGCAGCCATTCCGCAAGGCCGAAGCCGAAGGCAAGTGCGGCGATGCGGCCGATATCACTGCTCCAGCAAAGCCGCGCCACGAGCGTCGCAAAACCATAGAAGAAGGCGAGCCCAAAGGGGATGCCGACGACGGCGAAGGGCAGCGCCCAGGCGAAGCTGTCGGCCTCGACAAGAAGGGCCTGGCCGATCCACCAGAGGCCGGCGAGGAAATAGCCGAAGCCGAACCACCACCCGATGGCGAAAGCCGGGCGAAGGCGACGCAGCCAGCCGTCGGAGGCTTCACCGGTGGCGCCGTCGAGCAGCCAGACAAGCACCGGAAACGAGACGAAACAGACGGCGAAGAAATCGTAAGGCGCCTGGGCGAGAACCGCGAGCGCTCCCGCGACAAACGCTACCAGCGACCGCCGCCACCCCCACAGCAGAATTATCCGGCCGGCAAAGCGCTGCATTCAACTTTCCAAGTCGCGCGAATCAGGCAGCCAGAGATTTAACAGGCCGAGCCGGATGCTCCAAACACGAGTAAGCGCAACAAATTCACGGTCGCGCTAACGGTGCCACCCTTCAATGCTGAGGCCGCTCAGTCGCTCGGCCTCCTCTTTGGGCACAATGCGCACGGTCTGTGTGAAGGTCCAGACATGGCCTTCTGGATCGCGGGCTCGATATTGCCGTTCGCCGTATAAACGATCGATGGGCTCCTCAACGATTTCTGCCCCCGCGGCGCGCGCTTTCTCGCAATGGGCGCCGAGGTCTTCCCTCAATCGGATATAAACCGACTGCGTGTTCTTGCCGCCGACAGAGGCGGGGCTGGCAAAATTCGCGGCCCCTTCGCC
>NZ_RZST01000657.1:0-1043 GCF_003997575.1 Mesorhizobium sp. M1A.F.Ca.IN.022.07.1.1 | reverse complement strand
GCCGTCAACATCGGATTCGGGATTTCGGCACTTGTGCCGCGAATTCTCATTGAGGAAGACTTGCACGGCAGCGTCACCTGGATGATCGAACACGGCGCTATCGGGGGTATTCCACTTCTCGACTTCCAGTTTGGTTGTTCTTCAAACGCTGAAGCTATCGTTTCTTCACCGACAAACTTTCTTTATTTTCAGGGCGGAGGGTTTGATGCCACACTTCTGTCGTTCCTTCAGATTGACAAAGAGGGCTCGGTAAATGTCTCGCGACTCGCAGCACGTCCACACGTGACGGCAGGCGCAGGTGGCTTCGTCGATATCTCCTCGCGCGCCAAACGACTGGTTTTTTCGGGCTTCTTTAGTGCCGGAGCAAAGCTCGGTCTAGAGAATGGCAACCTGATCATCCACAAAGAAGGAAAGGTTCGGAAGCTCGTAAATGAAATCGAGCACGTCTCGTTCTCGGGCCGCCGCGCCATCGAGCAAGGCCAGAATGTCGTTTACGTAACCGAGCGCTGCGTTATGCATTTGACAGCGGATGGCGTTGCTGTCGTGGAGATCGCGCCCGGTGTCGATTTACAACGTGATATCCTTGATCAATCGGAATTCAAGCTTCTAGTTCCGCGGACACCCAAGTTAATGGATCCTACGCTGTTCCGCCCCGAATCCTTCGGATTGAAATTGAGGAGTGCAGAATGAGCAAGACCGTTAAGGTGAACATCGAGGCAAGTATTGCGACCATCGTGCTCGCGCGCCCCGATAAACTCAACGCGCTTAACGGTCCGATGATCGCCGAGTTGGGCGATGCGGCAGTTTTAATCGGAAAGGATGCCAGCGTCAGGGTCGCCATCATCACGGGGAGCGGCAAGGCTTTTTGTACAGGTGGAGACATTGCTGCTTGGAGCGAGATCGACTCGTTGTCATTGGGGGAGGACTGGGTCCGCGAAGGTCACCGTGTTTTCGACGCGCTAGCTCGACTTCGGGTGCCTCTTATCGCTGCGCTAAATGGCTCGGCCTTCGGTGGCGGGCTCGAGCTTGCTGCAACAGCAGAC
>NZ_RZST01000656.1:0-1061 GCF_003997575.1 Mesorhizobium sp. M1A.F.Ca.IN.022.07.1.1 | reverse complement strand
GCCCTGGGGTGGACGGTCAAGACGCTTGACGGGGCCGGCTCCATCGGCGGCCGCACCGCTGCCTTCGGCCAGGCGCTGGCGCTCAATCCCGATGGCATCATCATCAACGGCTTCGACGCCGTCGAGCAGAAGCCGGCGATGGAGCAGGCCAAGGCGGCCAAGATCCCGATGGTGGCCTGGCACGCCGCGCCGACCGTCGGCCCGATCGACGATCTCGGCATCGTCGCCAACGTCTCGACCGATCCAATGCAAGTTTCGAAGGCGGCGGCCGACTGGGCCTTTGTCGACGCCAAGGGCAAGCCCGGCGTCATCATCTTCACCGATTCCACCTACCAGATCGCTATCGCCAAGGCGGACCGGATGAAGAAGGAGATCGAGGATCTCGGCGGGAAGGTGCTCGAATATGTCGACACGCCGATCGCCGAGACCTCGCAGCGCATGCCGCAGCTCACCACCTCGCTGCTGCAGAAATACGGCGATCAATGGACCCATTCGCTGGCGATCAACGACCTCTATTTCGACTTTATGGGGCCGTCGCTCGCGGCGGCCGGCAAGTCCGGCACCGATGCGCCGATCAACGTCGCGGCGGGCGACGGTTCGGAATCGGCCTACCAGCGCATCCGCTCCGGCCAGTTCCAGAAGGTGACGGTGGCCGAGCCGCTGAACCTGCAGGGCTGGCAGCTTGTCGACGAGCTCAACCGCGCCATGGCCGGCGAGAAATGGTCGGGCTACATCTCGCCGCTGCATGTGGTGACTTCCGACAATGTCGAGTTCGACGGCGGCCCGGACAACCGTTTCGACCCGGGCAACGGCTACCGCGACCAATACAAGAAGATCTGGGGCAAATAGACGCCATCCAGAACGATCAGCGAGCGGTCGGCGATCATCCGCCGGCCGTTCGTTTTTTCCGATGCTTCAGGCCGTGTGTCGCACAACAACCCTGGGCGTCATGCCGACTACGACGCGGTCATCGAGCGCTCGCCGCCCGTTGAGCAGGTCGAGCACCAGCTCGGCGACGCGGATGCCGATCTCATGCGCGCCGACGTCGATCGCGGCGATCG
>NZ_RZST01000655.1:0-1075 GCF_003997575.1 Mesorhizobium sp. M1A.F.Ca.IN.022.07.1.1 | reverse complement strand
GATCTGCCCGTTCCACGGCTGGGTCTACAATCTCGACGGCACGCTGCGGGGGGCTGCCCGTCCGCGCTCCTTCCCGGAACTCGACAAGACCGAGTTCGGGCTGATGCCGCTCGATCTCGAAGTCTGGATGGGCTTCATCTTCATCCGCTTCCGCAACGGTGGCCCGCAGCCTTCCGTGGCTGAACTCTTGAAGCCGATCGAGGCGGAGATCGCCCATTACAATGTTGCCGACATGGTGCCGTGCTTGGGCATCTGGACCCAGAAATCACCGGTCAACTGGAAATCGGTGCGCGACGTCGACAATGAGGGCTATCACGTCGCCATGGCGCATCCGGCGCTGCAGGACCTCTACGGCGCGACCTATTTCGACGAACCCTTCGTCAACGGCGTGTCGCGGTCCTTCGCCACCTACAACCCGCATGCCGGGCGGCGCTGGAGCGTCAACCAGTACATCAAAATAGCGCCCGAGCCGACGCACCTGCCGGAGCATCTGCGCAAAGCCTGGATCTATTACGGCATCTTCCCCAACAACGCGCTGTCGATCATGCCGGAATCGGTGCAGTTCTATCAGGAGTTCCCGCTGTCCACCGGCGAGACGCTGCTGCGCGGCGCGATCTATCGCTACAAGGACGAGACGCGGGAGCAGGCGGCGGCGCGCTACCTTGCCTACCGCATCGACCGCGACACCATGAACGAGGATGTCCAGCTCTCCGTCTGGTCGAACGAATCCATGCTCTCCGAGGCGTTCGGGGGCTTCTACCTCTCCGACCTCGAATATGGCGTGCGCACCCACCACGACCATCTGCGCAGGCAGGTGCCGGTGCTGAACTTGGAGACCGCACCGGAGGAAAAGGACATGTGGGGATTGAACGACGCGCTGCGGTCGAAGGGGTGAGCGTCTTCCCTTCTCCCTGTTACACGGGGAGAAGGTGCCCGAAGGGCGGGCAGTGCAAGCGCCTCACAATTGGCTCTGGCTCCCGAACCTCAGGGAGCGTCTGAACTAAATCTCGCAAGCTGGCGCTGCCCCTCACCCGCCGGCTACACTCCCCGTTCTACGGGGAGTGTAGCCGGCGGG
>NZ_RZST01000654.1:0-1078 GCF_003997575.1 Mesorhizobium sp. M1A.F.Ca.IN.022.07.1.1 | reverse complement strand
GGTCTGGATCCTCGGGCTGATGCTGATTGCCGGCGTGGCCATCGTCGATCCCGCGGTCGCCGCCGGCATCGCCCGCATCTCGTTTGCCGCGACGGCGCTCACCGGCCTCGGCCTCATCATCTTCCTCGGAATTCGCGGCTATGACCGCGCGATCATGCTGGTGCCGAGCTGGGTGATGGTGCTGCTCTGGCTATGCGGCTCGTGGATGGCGATCACCGGCATGCTGGACAACGACATCGCCCAGCCGGCGCTCGGCGGCGGCCTGATCCTGATCATCCTGTTGATCGGCTTCACCGTCATGCAGCACGCTTTTGCCGGCGGCGCGCTGCACCAGGGCCTGTTTTCCGACCTCGAGCGCCAGGCGCTTGCAGTCGCCGGCTCGGGCGACATCGTGTGGGACTGGGACGTGCTGCGCGACCGCGTGGTGACCAAGCCCGACATCAGCCTGCAGCTCGGCCTTGCCCCCAACAGCCTTTCGGGCGCGGCCCGCAACTGGCTGCCGGTGCTGCATGCCGACGACCGCGACACCTTCCGCACCACGCTGGACGTGGTGCTGGAGCACCGCCGCGGCCGCGTGGCCCAGAATTTCCGCCTGCGCGGCGCCGACGGGCATTATCATTGGTTCGCGCTGCGCGCCCGCCCCGTGATCGGGTCGGATGGCGAGGTGATCCGCTGCGTCGGCACCATGGTCGACGTGACCGAGCAGAAGAAGTCCGAGGAAAGGCTGCTGCACGACGCCGTGCACGACAACCTGACCGGCCTGCCTAACCGCGAGCTGTTCATGAACCGGCTGGAGGCGATCATCTCGATCGCCCGCACCGAGGACAAGGTGCGCCCGACCGTCTTCGTCATCGACATCGACCGTTTCAAGCAGGTCAATGACGGGCTCGGCATTTCGGCCGGCGACACCATCCTGCTGACCATCGCGCGCCGGCTGCACCGGCTCTTGAAGCCCAAGGATTCGCTGTCGCGCTTTGCCGGCGACCAGTTCGCGCTGATGCTGCTGTCGGAACAGGATCCGGCCCGCATCGCCGCCATGGCCGATGCCATCAAGCATGCGATCAACAATCCGATCACC
>NZ_RZST01000653.1:0-1085 GCF_003997575.1 Mesorhizobium sp. M1A.F.Ca.IN.022.07.1.1 | reverse complement strand
CTTGCCCAGCCTGTCGACGCCGCGAGCGGAGAAGAGCAGAAAACCCCAGATCACCGCCGGCACCAGCCCGGCGACGGCGGCAAGGCCGAAGAACTGCATGGCAAGGTCGGAAAACACCGCGCCCGCATAGCCCATGGCGTTGGTGACGAGATTGTTGGTGGCGTGCGAGAAGCTTGGATCGGCGACGTTCCAGGTAGCGAGGCTGGCGACGCCGAAAGCGGTGAACACGAACATCCCGGCGCCGACCAGGCGCCCAACCTGCCGCCGCGCGAACGCCTGGATGCCGTGCCCCGTATCGGTCAGCGCGAGCGGTGCTGAAGCGCCTGAACGCATGCCTCTTCCCCGTGTGTCGATGCCTGGCCGGATGCGTGACGCATGCCGGGAGATTCGTCTCCCAGACTATCGGCGGGAAGGTTAAGGGTGCATTAACCATGGCCTTTTACCGAGATGCTCCCCGGAAAGGAGATGGCGGGCCCATGAAGCCCGCCATCTCTCATTGGCAAAGACGAAACGGTCAGGCCCGTAAGGACCCGACCTGCCGCAAATCACTTATGGCCGGCGTACTGCATCAGGTTGGCGCAGAATTCGGCATGCGGCTTGCTCATCGCCGCGTCCTGGCACTCCTTCATCATCGCGTCCTGCTTGTCTTTTGCTGTCGTCGCCCAGGCGGCCTTGAAATCGGCCTCGGACTTCATGGTCTTCATGCTGGAATCGGTGAAGAACGGGGCCATGTTGTCAGGCGAGTCGAGCGCGCCAGCAAGTGCAACACCGCTGACCATCGACAGAGCCATTGCTCCCAGGAAGATGTTCTTGCAGTTCATTGGTCGGTTCCTTCCCTGATATTTGGCGACACCACGATGGCGGTCGCAATCCCAGTACGGAACCGGAAGGGCGGACGTTTCACACATTCGCGATCAAGTGAATGTGATCGAAACGCTCAATGCTCATATCCGAGAAAAAAGGAGGCCCGGAAGATCTTCCGGGCCTCAAGGCGTGAGCCCCTTTCGAGAGCATCACGACGGGATCTTGGGAGTAAATCGGAAAGCCGCGCCGCGGCTTTCCTTGATATCCGGACCGGCGGGGGG
>NZ_RZST01000652.1:0-1103 GCF_003997575.1 Mesorhizobium sp. M1A.F.Ca.IN.022.07.1.1 | reverse complement strand
CAACAAGCTCAAGCATTTCAGACGCTTCGCCACACGCTTCGATCGTCGCGCCGGCCACTTCCTCGCCTTCATCCATCTCGCCGCAGCTATGTTATGGATGCGCTGAATGTCGATTCAGCCTAGTTCACCGGATGCTTGGCAAGCCAATCCTGCATTTTTTTGATCTCGGCTTCCTGCGCCTTGACGACGTTCTCGGCGAGCTTGCGGATTTCCGGGTCCTTGCCGTTGGCGATCACCACCTTGGCCATGTCGATGGCTCCCTGGTGATGGGGGATCATGCCGCGGACGAAGTCGACATCGGCATTGCCGGTGTAGTTGAGCATCATGTCCTTGTGCATCTTGACCATGGCCGCCTTGTAGCCAGCGGTTGCTGGGCTGTCCGCGCCCATGGCCATCCCGGACATGTCGTGCTTCATTTCGTCCGATTGCGCGGGCACGCTTTCGAGGAACACCGCGATCAGCATTCCCGCCGCCATCAGCAGCAGCACAATCTTCTTGGCCAAGGTCATCCAATATCTCCTGTTGAATGGAATGTCGTATTTGGGGGCGTCGCTCAGAGTTTCAACGTTCTCAGCCGCAGCGCGTTGCCGATCACCGAGACCGACGACAGGCTCATCGCCGCCGCCGCGATCATCGGCGACAGAAGCATACCGGTGAGTGGGTAGAGCACTCCGGCGGCGACCGGCACGCCGAGCACGTTGTAGAGGAAGGCGAAGAACAGGTTCTGGCGAATGTTGCGGATCGTCGCCTGGGCCAGTGTGCGGGCTCTGACGATGCCGTTGAGATCGCCCTTGACCAGCGTGATGCCGGCGCTTTCGACCGCGACGTCCGCGCCGGTGCCCATGGCGATGCCGACATCGGCTCCGGCAAGCGCCGGCGCATCGTTGATGCCGTCGCCGGCCATGGCGATGCCGGCGCCCCTGGCGCGCAGTTCGTCGACAAGTGCCGCCTTCCGATCCGGCAGCAGCCCGGCGCGGACCTCGTCGATGCCGAGCCTGCCGGCGATCGCTTTTGCCGTGCGCTCGTTGTCGCCGGTCGCCATGATGATCCTCAAGCCCTTGTCGTGCAGCGCCTTGATCGCCTCGGCCGTGGTTGCCTTGACC
>NZ_RZST01000651.1:0-1109 GCF_003997575.1 Mesorhizobium sp. M1A.F.Ca.IN.022.07.1.1 | reverse complement strand
GCCAGCCGCTCGGGATTGTCGCGAGAGGCTTCGACGCGGATAGCCTCGCTTTCGACGATCCGGGTCTTGCTTCGTTCGGACCGCCGTTTCACCGAATTGTGGAGATCGGTGAGCGACAGGTAGCGTTCGTCGGCAGGCCGGTTGAACCATTCCGACGACACGCGGCCGATGCGCTGGCCGCGGCTGACGTCCACCTTGTAGCCGTTGGGCACAATGCGCGGCGGTGCCTGAATTTCCATATGGGTCATGGTTGTTCTCCGCGACGGGCGCCGGGAGCCTCTCTCCTGGCCTCGACCCGCCGCCGCCTCCCGGCCTCCCCTCTGCCTCTCCAGCGCCGGCCAATGTCGGAAGGGCGCAAACGCAGCGACCGCCCATCCCCTAGAAACATCGATCATCCGCATCGAGGGCCTCGGCCGCGTCAGTCATTCCTCGCGAGAGCGCAACCGCCACCGTGGTCGCTGCTGCTCTCCCGGCGCCCGGTCACCACTCCATGCGGCCTCGCTCTGCTTTCGCGATTATCCAGGTAAGCGGGTTGCGCCCTCTGCAAAGTCGTGACTCAATACGGCCACAGGGATGCGGCGGCGACCTGGAGCTTTGGAGGTGATGCGGCGGTTCAGAATTGGTGGCGCGGTCTACGCGGAGGATACACCTGAGCTTCAGGAAGCTCTGACGGCCGCTCATCAACGGCACGAGCGGCCGTTGTGCATGTGCCGGGGCGACGGTCTGCCCATGTACATCGCGCGCATGGGCAGCCTTTACGTGATCAAACGCATGCCGCTCAGCGGCGGTGAGCACGATCCCTCATGTGCGTCATACGAGTCTCCGTACGACCTTTCTGGTCTTAGTGCCCTTATGGGCAGCGCCATACAGCTCGACCCGCAGAGCGGGATGGCGGCGCTGAAGTTGGATTTCAGCCTATCGAAGATCGGCAGTCGCGCGGCCTCGCCGCAGGCTGGTCCGGGCGCCGACAGCGTTTCGGGTGAGGCGAAAAGGCTGTCGTTGCGCGGGCTGCTGCATTACCTGTGGCACGAGGCGGAGCTGACGGTTTGGACATCGCTTTGGGCGGGAAAACGTCATTGGTGGAATGTGCAATGGCACCTGCGTGAGGC
>NZ_RZST01000650.1:0-1113 GCF_003997575.1 Mesorhizobium sp. M1A.F.Ca.IN.022.07.1.1 | reverse complement strand
ACGATGCCGCGGTGCTGTCGGCCGATGTGAGGAACCTGACCGAGACCGATGCGGCCGCCGACATATCGAGCAGCGGCCAGCTGACCATCTCGGATGTCGACAGCCCGGCGACCTTCGTGGCTCAGGCAGCCACCGTTGGCAGCTACGGCACCTTCGCCATCAACGCGGCTGGCGCCTGGACCTACACGGCCTCCTCGGCGCATGACGAATTCGTCGCCGGCCAGCACTACACCGAAAACTTTGATGTGGTGAGTGCCGACGGCACTCACACTTCGGTCGCCATCGACATTCTGGGTACCGCCGATGGTCCCACGGCCGTTGGCGATACGATCATCACCAACCTTGCGGGCGGAAGCTCCGTCATCGTCCCGGAATGGGCGCTCATTGCGAACGATCCTGCTTCGGCAATCGATGTGTCGGGGGTAGGTTCCGCTACGGGAGGCTCTGTCTCGCAGTTGGCAGGCTCAGGTGCAAACGGCAGCGTAACCTTTGCCGATACGGCGCCCATGGGAGGCACCTTCACCTACACGGCCACCGATGGAACCAGTGCTGGCGCGCCAGCACTGGTGACGGTCAGCCAGGATTCGGTCGGCACACTCGACGGAACCTCGGGCGACAACATTCTTGTCAGCTCGAACGGCGGAGCTACGCTCGTCGGCGGTGCGGGCAACGATGTGCTCCTCGGCGGCAGCGGCAACGACACCTATCAGTTCGGCCTAGCGGACGGCACGGACATCATCGCGGACGCGGGAAGTGGCGGCGACAGCATTCAGATCATAACGACTGCGCCAGTGGACAGCACGGCCATTGGAACGCTTAACTTTGAGAGAGTCTCCAACGATCTCGTAATCAATGTCGGAAGCACTGAGATCACCATCCATGATCAATATGTCGGAAGCGGAAACGTCGAAAGCATACAATTCACAAACGGCGGCACTGTGTACGGATACGCGCTCAGCACGTCCGCGTACCGACTGCAAACTTCCCTGTCCGGTGGCGGCACCGATGACGTCATCGCCTCCACCTCGGCGGGGCAGGCTCTAACCGGGGGCAACGGCAACGACCTCCTGTTCGGAAACGGCGGCGACGACAGCACGATTAACGGCGGTGCAG
>NZ_RZST01000064.1:0-20780 GCF_003997575.1 Mesorhizobium sp. M1A.F.Ca.IN.022.07.1.1 | reverse complement strand
CATCTTCTTCGGCCGCGAGCCGCTGAAGGCCGGGCCGCTGAGGCTGGTCGACCGCGCCAAGCTGCGCGAGATGGTGGCGCCGCTCCTGAAACGCGTCGGCGCCAATTTCTCGGCCGACGCGCCGGTCGCCTCGCTGTCGCTGGCGCAGCAGCAGATGGTCGAGATCGCCAAGGCGCTGTCGATCAAGGCGCGGCTGGTGATCCTCGACGAGCCGACCTCCAGCCTGCCGATCGCCGAGACCGAAAAGCTGCTCGACGTGATCAAGGGACTGCGGGCGGAAGGCATCAGCGTCATCTTCATCTCGCACCGCCTGCACGAGGTCGAGCGCGTCGCCGACCGCGTCGTGGTGCTGCGCGACGGCATGCTGGCCGGCACGCTGCCGAAGAGCGACATCAATCACGACCAGATGGTCAAGCTGATGATCGGGCGCATGCTGAAGGAGCGCGAGAAAGCCGCGGAGGCGGGTCGCGCGCCGGGCGGCGTCGCACTCTCGGCGACAGCGGTGCGCACCAGCGCCTATCCCGACCACCCGGTCGACCTGGAGCTTCGGCGCGGCGAAATCCTCGGGCTTGCCGGGCTGGTCGGCTCCGGCCGCACGGAGCTCGCGCGCGTCCTGTTCGGCATCGACGAGCGGCTCGGCGGCAGTGTCGCGCTGGACGGCAAGGAGATCAATGTCGGATCGGCCGCCGATGCGGTGGCGAGCGGCATCTTCCTGGTGCCCGAAGACCGCAAGCTAACCGGCATCCTGCTCGACCTCTCGATCGCACAAAATATTTCGCTGCCCAATATGCCGGCGCATGCGAAGCGCTCGCTGGTGTCGACCAGCGCGGAGCTCGCCACCGCCGAGAAGCAGAAGAAGGATCTCGGCATCAAGGCGCCATCGGTCCTGACCCGCACCGGCACGCTGTCCGGCGGCAACCAGCAGAAGGTGGTTCTGGCCAAATGGCTGGCGATGAACCCCAAGGTGATGATCCTCGACGAGCCGACGCGCGGCATCGATATCGGCGCCAAGGCCGAGATCTACGCGCTGATGCGGGCGCTGGCCGATGCCGGCGTCGCGGTGCTGATGATCTCCAGCGACATGGAAGAGGTGATCGGCGTCTCGGACCGCATCGCGGTCATGCATGAGGGGCAGATCTCCGGCATTCTCGACCGGGACGATTTCAGCCAGGAGAACGTGCTGTTGCTCGCGGTGGGCAAGAAGCCGAAGCTGGCGCAAGCCGCGGGAGGAGCGCAATGAGCAAGAAAGACCTCGGCCTGCTGGTCCTGATCCTGGTGGTCGGCGCGGTGGTCACGGCTATAAATCCGCGCTTCCTGTCGACGATCAATCTCGCCAACACCTCCAACCTGGTCGCGCTGTTCGGCATCCTTTCGATCGGCCAGGCCTTCGTCATTATCACCGGCGGCATCGAGCTTTCGGTCGGTTCGCTGATCGCGCTGCTCGGCACGCTGTTCATCGACTTCATCGCCGTGCGCGAGATGGACTGGCCGTTGGCCTTCGTGCTGATCATCGTGCTCGGCGCCATCATCGGCTTCGTGCATGGCTGGCTGATCACGCGGCTCAAGATGCAGCCCTTCGTGGTGACGCTTTGCGGCCTGCTGATCTACCGCGGCGTCGCCCGCTTCTACACCGCCGACGGCACGGCGGGCTTCGCTTTCGG
Source organism: Mesorhizobium sp. M1A.F.Ca.IN.022.07.1.1 (assembly GCF_003997575.1). Lineage (NCBI taxonomy): Bacteria > Pseudomonadati > Pseudomonadota > Alphaproteobacteria > Hyphomicrobiales > Phyllobacteriaceae > Mesorhizobium > Mesorhizobium sp. M1A.F.Ca.IN.022.07.1.1. The sequence goes on along the minus strand of NZ_RZST01000064.1, from coordinate 19,119 downwards.
CCAGAATTTCCCGGATCTCGAATTTCTGACCGCCGGCCGCTCCGGCGGGTTGCCGAATTCCTTCATCGCGCTGATCGTGATCGCCATCGTCATGTGGGTGGTGCTGCACCGCTCGGTGTTCGGACGCTATCTCTATGCCATCGGCAAGAATGAGGAAGCGGCGAAGTATTCGGGCATCCGCACCGGGCGCGTGGTGATCGCGGCATACGTGATCTGCGGTGTGCTGACGGCGCTGTCGGCGATCTACTTCGCCATGTACACGCGCTCGATCTCGCCGGCGAGCCACGGCCAGTTCTATGAGCTCTACGCCATCGCCGCGGCGGTGCTCGGCGGCTTCTCGCTGCGCGGCGGCGAGGGCTCGCTCGTAGGCGTCATCCTCGGCACCGTGCTGCTGCAGGAACTGCAAAACCTCGTCAATCTGCTCGGCATCCCGTCCTCACTGAACTTCGCGGTGATGGGCGGCGTCATCCTGATCGGCGTGCTGGTCGACCAGCAGTGGGGTGTGTTCCGCGCCCGGCGGCGGATGATGGAGGCGTCGCGCCGGAATGTCGCCGGCGCGCCGGCGGAGTAGCTTCCCTCGTCCGATCTCGGTAGGCAGCGGGGCAAATTCCAACTTCGCGTGCTGCACACATTTTTTTGGCGTTGGCGCCGACATCAACAAGTCTCGGCCCAACCTCCCACTCGCAAGCCGGCATCACCTGAATCAATACACCTCAGATCATGTCCGAAAGGTCCGAAAACGCCATCGCCTTGCGCAGCACCTCGGCGAAACGCTCGCCGGCGATCTCCCTGGCGCCGCTGTTGTCGATGGAGGTGACATCCGGCCCGGAAAGCGTCACGCTGGTGCTGCGCGCCAGACGCGCCAGCACCTCGCCGCGCGATTCACGGCCGCGCGCCGCCAGCCGCTCGGCGAGGATCTCCGGCGCAGCGGTGATCTCGACCACCGCCAGGTTGGCATAGCGCTCACGCAGCGCCGGGATGACGGCACGGGAAACGTTGGCAACGGCGACATGACCATTGGCGATCGCCCAATCGACATCGGCCGGCAGGCCATAGCGCAGGCCGTGCGCGTCCCAGCAGATGACGAAGGCGCCGTCCGCTTCCGCCTCGGCGAAGGCGGCGTCGGCCAGCGTATCGTGGTCCTCGCTGGCGGAGTCGCTCGGACGGGTGATGACGCGGCGGACGAACTCCAGCCCCGTCTCGCCGGCAAAATGCGCCTTGGCGTAGCCGATCACCGTGTCCTTGCCGGCGCCGCTCGGCCCGACCACCACGACGAAGACGCCGTTGCGGATCGGAAGGGTCTCGGTGAGCTCTCGTTCGATCAGCGCAGAAACCATCATGCGACGCGCCTGCCCTGACGCCAGACGTTGCGCACGACCGGCACATGCTGGTCGACGCGCACGCGCACGAGGTCGGCGCGCCGGCCGGGCTCGATGACACCGCGATCGCTAAGGCCGACCGCTTCCGCTGGGTTCTTCGAGACCATGGCGACCGCCTGCGGCAGCGAAATGCCTTCCACGACATCGCCGAGGAAGAAGGCGGACTGGATCAGGCTGAAGGGGATATAGTCGGACGACAGGATGTCGAGCAAACCGTCGCCGGCAAGCGAGCGCGCCGACACATTGCCCGAATGCGAGGAGCCGCGCATGACGTTGGGCGCGCCCATCAGCACGCCGAGGCCTGCCGCCTTCGAGGCCCTCGCCGCCTCCTCGGTGGTCGGGAATTCGGCAACGCGCACGCCTTGCTCCACCGCCTCGTCGACATGGCCGGCCGTCGCATCGTCGTGGCTGGCAAGCACGATGCCGCGCTCGCGGCAGGCGGCGGAAATGAATACGCGGTTCGGCCCGGAATTCTTGGCCGATTCGGCCATACGCTTCGCGCAGAATTTCTGGAAGTCGCGGTCGGTGAGCTTCAGCTTGCGCTGGTAGTAATAGGCGTAGGTCTCGAGATCGACGAACTGGCGCTGGCCCGGCGCATGGTCCATCAGCGAGGCGAGCTTCAACCTGTCGTCGGTCTCAAAATTGGCGAAGGCCTCGAGGCAGTCCGGCGCCGAGACCTCGCAGCGCAGATGGATGAAGTGGTCGGCCCTGAGCCGATCCTGGCGCATGCTGTCCTCGATCGCGTCCGCGAGCTTGCGCACGTCGTCGGACTTCAGGTCGGCATCCTCGTCCATGCCGACACGCAGGGCGTCGAGCACCGTGGTGATGCCGGCGGTGGCCACCTGCGCATCATGGGCGAGCACGGCGGCGATCGGGTTCCAGCGCACTTTCGGACGCGGCGCGTAATGGCCTTCGAGGTGATCGGTGTGCAGCTCGACGAGGCCCGGGATGATGTAGTCGCCGCCCATGTCCTCGCCGGTGCGGGCCGCACCCGGCTCGATCGCGGCGATCAGTCCATCGCGCAGCAGCAGCGAGCCCGCGACGATCTCGTCGGGCAGCACGATGCGGGCATTGTTCAAAACGGTCTCGGCGGTCATTTCAGCAGTCCTATCTGAGGCGGGCGGACATCAGGCGGTTTTTCTGGCCGGGCCGCGTCCAAGCACGTGGTGCGAGAGCACCATGAATGGCGCGCCCGGTTCGGTTTCGACGAACAGCGTCAGCGCATCCACCGGCACCGGACGCGGCAGCACATCCGCGAACAGGCTGTCGATTGCAGCGCGAAGGCGCGGGCTTTCCTGTGGCCCGACCCGTCCGGAGAGCGTCATGTGGAAGCGGAACGTCTCGAAGACGTAGGGATAACCCCACTGGCAGAGGTTGCGAAACTCATCCGGCTTCAGCGAGTCTGGGCTGCGGCGCTCGATCTCGGCCTCGGTCAGCGGCGCGCGGAAGCGGTCGAAAGCGCGCACGACCTCGCCGGCGAAACTGTTGAGCGGCTTGAAAGGACTTTCCGGCACCAGCGCGAAAAAGCCGTCGATCTGGCCGACGACCAGACGCGGGATGACGACTGGTGGCGTGGCCTCGGCGAAATCGTCGAGCGCCGCCCGCAGCGAGGCTTCCGTTTCGCTCGGCGCCAGCCGGAACGGCGCCTTCAGCGTCGCGTGGAAGCCATAGCGCCGTGCCGAGGCGGTGTGGAAGGCAACTTCCGCCGCCGACAGGTCACCCACACCCTCGACCGGCCGCGTCGGCGCGCCGAACGGGTCGCGCCCCAGCCAGTTGGCGGCGATCCGCGCCAGCGGCTCATCCTGCCTCGGGGTAAAGTAAATGGCATAGCGCATCGAAAATCCTCGTCAGACCCGCTGCCATAGGTGATTTCCATGACGGATTGACGAAGCTTTCATGGGTTTTCGAAGGCAACCCAGGCTCCGGCGGTCCTTAGCCGACGATTTTCCCGAACTGGACCAACAGGTTGAGCGCTATGAAAAATCTCACGCCTTCATCAGCCACTCATGCTCGGCGGCGTTGTGGAATTTCCATGTCCGCTTCGGGCCGGCCATGACGTTGAGATAATAGAGATCGTAGCCGTGGCAGGCCGCACACGGGTGGTAGCCCTTCGGCACCAGCACGACATCGCCGTCCTCGATCGCCATCGCCTCGTCCAGATCGCGCACTCCATTCCTGTCGGCGTCGGTGTAGACGCGCTGGAAGGCGAAACCCTGCGGCGGGTTGAGGCGGTGGTAATAGGTCTCCTCGAGATAGGACTCGGCCGGCAGATTGTCCTGGTCGTGTTTGTGCGGCGGATAGCTGGAGGTATGGCCGCCGGGCGTGATGACCTCGACCACCAGCAGCGAGTCGGCCGGCTTGCCCTCGGGCAGGATGTTGGTGACGTAACGGGTATTGGTGCCCTTGCCGCGCACTTCCTGACCGAGATCGTCGGGCGCAATGACGCGGGCGGGCAGGCCGCCGCCAAGACCGGGCGCCGAGCAGACCGCAAGCTCCAGCTCGGTGTCGGCGGTCACCGACCAGTCGGAGCCTTGCGGCACATAGACCGACCAGGGTTTGCCCTCGAAGGGCGACATGCGCTCACCGAGCAGGCCGAGATCCTTGCCGCCGGCCGCAGCCTGGCCCTTGCCGGTGACGAACACCAGGCAGACCTCGCGCTCGCCCGTCTTGCCGGCGGCCGTCTCGCCCGGCCGCAAGCGGTGGAGATCGAAACCCACGTAAGTCCAGCCCGCGCTTTGCGGGGTGACGTGGGCGACGTGGCCGTGGCCCTTGTCGGCCTTGACGAGCAGTTTCGACATTTTTGTCTCCTGGGTCATTCCTTCGGCTCGGCCGGAGGCTTGGGCTCCTCGGCCGGCTTGTAGAGGTAGAAGAACTGCCACACCGCGTAACCGGCGAAGCCGAGCGCGATTACCCCCCAGAACGGCGTGCCGGAGGCGAATTCGATCACCGACCAGATTAGGCAGACGGCGACGACGGCAATGCGCCGCCACAGCGGTCGGAAGAAGGGGTGCTCATAGTCTTTCATCGCGCCAATCCGGGACTTGTCCAAACGCATCAGATAGACCGAGCGGCCGGACGAATCCACTCGTTTAGGCCGGGAAGCCCTGCGTCTCGACCGTATAGCCGGCGGCCGTCATCACCCGCATCAGCTCCTTATGGCCGACCTCAGCCATCCTCAGCGGCGGGTTCTTTTTCGGATCCTGCTCGGCCTCGACCACGAACCAACCTTCATAGCCGTAGTCGGCGAAGCGCTGGACGATCGCGCCGAAATCGAGCGAGCCGTCGCCGGGCACGGTGAAGGCGCCGAGCGCGACGGCATCGAGGAAGGACTGTTTCGTGCGGTCGAGCCCGTCGATCACGTTCATGCGCACGTCCTTCACATGGACGTGGTTGATGCGCTTGTGGTGGTTGTCGATGGCGCGCAACACATCGCCGCCGGCGAAGGCGAGGTGGCCGGCATCGAGCAGCAGCGGGATGCCCTCGCCGGAATGATGCATGAAGGAATCGAGTTCCGGCTCGGTCTCGATCACGGCCGCCATGTGATGATGGTAGGAAAGCGGCATACCCTGGTCGGCGCACCATTCGCCGAATTCGGTGACGCGGCGGCCATAGGCCTTCATCTCGTCGCCGGAAAGCCGTGGCTTGGTGGCAAGAGGCTTGGAGCGGTCACCCTGGATGGAGCGGCCGACCTCGCCATAGACTATGCAGGGCGCGTTGACCGCCTTGAACAGGTCGATCATCGGCTGGATGCGATCCTTGTTGCTTGCCAGGTCCTCATCGACCAGCGTGCCGGAGAACCAGCCGCCGCAGAGCGTGACGTCGGCCTCTTTCAGGATCGGCAGCATCACCTTCGGGTCGTTGGGGAAGCGGCGGCCCATCTCCATGCCGGTGAAGCCGGCCGAGCGCGACTGGCGCAAACACTCCTCCAACGACACATCATCGCTCAATTCCACGAGATCGTCGTTCCACCACGCGATGGGAGACATGCCCAGTTTGGCTTTCAAGTCGTCACTCCAGGTTCGGATCGTTCAACTTTCGCTCGTCGGCGCTGCCCTCATCCGCCTGCCGGCACCTTCTCCCTGGAAATGACGGGGAGAAGGGACAGGCTTCAGCGGTGGCGGCCCCCTGCTCCCCGTTCTTCACGGGGAGCAGGGCAAGGGTGAGGGGCAGCGCCAGCTTCAATCACCTAAGCTCTGCATGAGCTTTTTCTCGTCATACGCCTTGCGCGCGGCGTTCACCTGCGGCCGCGACGAGACTTCCGGCACGGCAACATCCCACCAGTGGCCGCCGGCCTCGGTCGACACCAGCGGATCGGTGTCGATGACCAGCACGGTGGTCTTGTCGTGGCCCTTCGCCTTGGCTAGCGCCGTCTCGAGTTCAGCAATCGAGGCCACCTTCTCGGCGACGGCACCGAGGCTTGCCGCATGGGCGACGAAGTCGACGTCGGGCATCACCTCGTGGCGAGCGTCCTTCAAAAGATTGTTGAAGCTGGCGCCGCCGGTCGCCATCTGCAGCCGGTTGATGCAGCCATAGCCGCGATTGTCGAGCAACACGATGGTGAGTTTCAGGCCGAGCATCACCGACGTCGCGATCTCGGAGTTGAGCATCAGATAGGAGCCGTCGCCGACCATGACGACGACTTCCTGGTCGGGTTTCGCCATCTTGACGCCGAGTCCGCCGGCGATCTCGTAGCCCATGGTCGAGAAGCCGTATTCGGCGTGATAGGAACCGGGCGCGCCCGCTTGCCAGAGCTTGTGCAATTCGCCGGGCAGCCCGCCGGCGGCATGCAAAAGCGTGACGCCCGAGCCCATCACGCGTTGCACGGCGCCGATCACCTGCGCGTCGGAGGGATAGGCGGCGTTGGTCGAGGCCGTCACCTTGGCGGCGGCAGCCTGCCATTCCGTCTTGCCCTTCAGCGCATTGTCGGTCCAGGCGGTCGGCGCCTTCCAGCCCTTCAGCGCGGCGGAAAGCTCGGCGAGCCCTTCGGTGGCGTCGGCAACCAGCGGCAGCGCCCAGTGCTTGCCGGCATCGAAGACCTGGGTATTGAGCCCGATGATGGTGCGGCCGGCATTCTTGAACAGCGCCCAGGAGCCGGTGGTGAAGTCCTGCAGCCTGGTGCCGACGGCAAGAACCACATCGGCCTCTTCCGCCAGCCGGTTGGCCGCTGATGTGCCGGTGACGCCGACGGCCGCCATGTTGAGCGGATGATCGTCGGGCAGCGAGGATTTGCCGCCTTGCGTCTCGCAAACCGGAATGCCGGCGCCCTGCACCAGCTTGGCCAGCTCTCCGGAAGCCTGCGAATAGAGGACGCCGCCGCCGGCGATCACCAGCGGCTTCTTGGCGTTCTTCAGGGCCGCGACGGCGACGGCCAGTTCGTTGCGATCCGGGCGCAGCCCGCGCGGCGTCCAGACGCGCTCGGCAAACAGGCTTTCCGGATAATCATAGGCCTCCGCCTGCACGTCCTGGCAGAGCGAAAGCGTGACCGGGCCGCATTCGGCCGGATCGGTCAGCACCTGCATGGCGCGGTTCAGCGCCGGGATGATCTGCTCCGGCCGCGTGATGCGGTCGAAATAGCGCGAGACGGGGCGGAAACAGTCGTTGACGCTCGCCGTGCCGTCGGAGAAATCTTCGGCCTGCTGCAGCACCGGGTCGGGCAAGCGGTTGGCGAAGACATCGCCGGGAAGCAGCAGCACCGGTAGGCGGTTGACGTGGGCGAGCGCCGCAGCCGTCACCATGTTGAGCGCGCCGGGGCCGATCGAGGTGGTCGCGGCCATGAAGCGGCGGCGGAAATTCGCCTTGCCGTAAGCAATCGCCGCATGCGCCATCGCCTGCTCGTTATGGGCGCGGAAGGTCGGCAGCTCGTCGCGGACCTGGTAGAGCGCCTCGCCGATGCCGGCGACATTGCCGTGGCCGAAGATCGCCCAGACGCCGCCGAAGATCGGCGCCTTCTTGCCGTCGATCTCGGTCATCTGGCGGCTGAGAAAGCGGGTCAGCGCCTGCGCCATCGTCAGGCGAACGGTCTTGGTCATTGTCGTTTCCTCCGGCTTTCCCTGTGCCGCCTAATATGCTGCCCGTTCTTCTTATGCTGCTTTGCGGCCGCGCGCTGCAAGCCATGCCTCGGTCAATTGCTCGAAGCGCGAGGCCATGTCGGCGACAGCCTCGTCATCCGAGATCTTGCCGGCCAGCCATTGTTCGGCGGCATTGACAAAGATGGTGCGACCGACCGCAAATCCCTTGACGACCGGCGCATTGGCCGTGGCGGCAAAGGCTGCGACCAGCTCGTCCTGCGGCGCCTCCAGACCGAGCAGCACGACGCCGCGGCACCACGGATCGTGCTTGACGATCACCTGCTCTATCCTGGCCCAGGCGCCTGCCGAGGCCTGCGGCTCGAGCTTCCACCAGTCGGGCTTGATGCCCAGCGCATAGAGTTCTTCAAGGGCGTGCGGAATGGTGGTGTCGTCGAGCGTGCCGTGCTTGCCGGCGATGATCTCGACGAGCAGTTCCCTGCCGACTTTCCGCGCCGCCTCGAACAGGGTCCGCAGTTTTTGCTGCTGCTCTGTCTTCAGCGCCTCCGGATCATCCGGATGATAGAAGCAGAGGCACTTGATGCAATGGTCGACCGGCCATTCGGTGAGCTGCGAGCCGATGTCCTGCGAAAACTCGAAGCGCAGCGGCCGCGATCCGGGCAGCTCGACCGGCCGACCTAACCAGGCAAAGGGATGGCGGGCGAACTCGAACATGGCATCGCGGCCGTATTTCTCATCGATCAGCATGCCGTAGCCGTCGCGACCAGCGGCGACCTTGGCCGCCGCCTGGACGGTGAGCACCTTGAAGTCGGGGATGCGCGAGACATCTGCACCGACCCTGGCCGCGACATCTTCCAGCTGGACGCGGTGGTCGCAAGCGAGCGCCATCAGCGAAGGGATGTCGCGCCGGCGCGTCGTCGCCCAGTGGATGTGGTTGATCGCCTCGTCCTTGCGCAGCGCCAAGTGCTTGCTGCCGTGCTTCAGAAAGAACTGCAGCTCCTCGAAGGTGGGATATTCCGGCGCGCACAGCAGGCGCGACACGGCGAAGGCGCCGCAGGCATTGGCCCAGGTCGCCGCCGTGGCAAAGCTTTCGCCGCCGAGCCAGCCGCGCAGGAAGCCTGACATGAAGGCGTCGCCGGCGCCGAGCACGTTGTAGATCTCGATCGGGAAGCCCTCACCGACGATACCGTCCTCGAGGTCGTCGCTGATCGGCCCGTCATAGACGATGCAGCCTTTGGCACCGCGCTTGAGCACGATGGTAGCGGCCGACAGCGTGCGGATCGTCTTAAGCGCGCTCAGACAATCGTCGGCGCCGGAGGCGATCATGATTTCCTCCTCGGTGCCGACGATGAGGTCGCAATCGGGCAGCACCGTCTTCAGCTGCGCCGAGACCCGGTCCGACTTGACGTAGCGCTCGAAGCCCTCGGCATGGCCGGCGAGCCCCCAGAGGTTCGGGCGGTAGTCGATGTCGAACACGACCTTGCCGCCCTTGGCCTTCATCAAACGGATCGCCTTGCGCTGTGCGGCATCCGAGTTGGGACGCGAGAAATGGGTGCCGGTGACGACCACGGCGCGCGCCGAGGCGATGAAAGCCTCGTCGATGTCCTCTTCGGCGAGCGCCATATCGGCGCAATCCGAACGATAAAAAATCATCGGCGAGACGCCTTCGTCCTCGACGGAAAGCAGCACCAGCGCCGTCAGCCGTTCCTTGTCGGTCTTCAGGCCGTCGACCGAGACGCCCTCACGCCTGAGCTGCTCGCGGATGAAACGGCCCATCTGCTCGTCGCCGACGCGAGTGAGCAGCGCCGAGCGCAGGCCGAGCCTTGCCGTGCCGACGGAGATATTGGCCGGGCAGCCGCCGACCGACTTGGCGAAGGAGGTTATGTCCTCCAGACGCGAGCCGATCTGCTGGCCGTAGAGATCGACAGAGGCGCGGCCGATCGTGATGACGTCGAGCGGCGGATATTTCGCTTCCACGGCTTCGCCCATTCGAACCTCCCATCGGCTTTGTTGTGCAGAGCAGCGTCGTTTTGGGCAGCACGCGCGAACGGCGGCGTGACACCGTCAATATGAAATAATAATTCCAATCCATAGTCAATATGGAATGAGTGTTCCCTGACGGAAAAACGCCCGTTCGGGGCCGCTCAGGCCTTGCGCTTGCGGCCGGCGTCGCGCCGCTTTTCGCCGACGGCAACGGTCAGCGCCATGGCAAGCGCCATCGTTGCCGACAAAGAGCGGAAGCCGCCGAAATCGGATTCGGCCACCTCGAACCAGACCTTGGCGAATTGGGCGAGCGGCGAGAACGAGCTGTCGGTGATGGCGACGATGGGCACGCCCTGCTCGGCGATCGAGCGCGTCTCCTCGATGGTCGCAGGCGCGTAAGGCGAGAAGCTGATGGCGATGACGGCGTCGCGCGGCGTGGCGAAGCCGATCATCTCGGCATTCAAGCCCGCGGCCGACTCGATCAGTTGGTTGCGGATCTTGAGCTTGCCAAGCGCGTAGGCGATGTAGGAGGCGACCGGATAGGAGCGGCGCTTGGCCAGCACATAGATTGTCTCGGCCTTTGCCAGCAGCGTGATCGCCTGTTCGAAATGCGCATCGTTCAGCGCGCGCGAAATGTCGCTGAGCGAGGTGCTGGCGGCAGCCACGAAGCCGTCGAAGATCGCCCGGTGTCCGGCGCCTTCCTCGGCCTTGGCGCGCAGCGCCGCCAGCCGCTCGTCATAAGACGAATTGCGTTCGCGCAGCCGCTCGCGAAACACCTGCTGCAGGCTGGTGAAACCGTCGAAGCCGAGCTGCTGGGCGAAGCGGATCAGCGTCGAGGGCTGGACGCCGGCGGAAGCCGCGATACTCGCCGCCGTGCCGAAGGCGATGTCGTCGGGATTGTCCAGCGCATAGGCGGCGATCTGCGCGATGCGCTTGGGCAGACTGGTGCGCCGCTCCAGGATCGTCGTGCGCAAGGTCTCGAAATCGCGAGGCACCCGTCCGTCCATCGTCGCTCCGCCCACGGCCATGCTGGTGTTCCCTCTCCTGCCTCATCATAGCGGTTTCGCGCAAGAACACCATAAAAAATGATTTGGACGTTCCATTCTCGACTGAAATGGATTAATTCATCCATGCGAATTCTTCCCCTTCAGCGGAGACAATCGACATGGTCGGAGTGGGCCTCATCGGCACGGGCTTCATGGGCAAGTGCCACGCCATTGCCTGGAACGCGGTCGGCACCGTCTTTCCCGATGTCGAGAAGGCGAGGCTGGTGCATCTGGGTGAGGTCAACGACGAGCTTGCAAAGCGCAAAGCGGCCGAGTTCGGCTTCACTCGAGGCTCGGGCGACTGGCGTGCCGTCGTCAACGATCCGGAGGTCGATGTCGTGTCGCTGACCACGCCCAACCAGTTCCATCCGGAAATGGCGATCGCCATCCTCGAAGCCGGCAAGCACCTGTGGTGCGAGAAGCCGATGGCACCGAGTTTTGCCGAGGCCGAGGCGATGGCGAAGGCAGCGACCAAATCCGGCAAGGCTGCCGTGCTCGGCTACAACTACATTCAGAACCCGGCCATCCGCCACATCGGCGCGCTGCTTGAGGAAAAGATCATCGGCGATGTCAATCTCGTGCGCATCGAGATGGACGAGGATTTCATGGCCGATCCCGAGGCGCTGTTCTTCTGGAAGCATGAGGCGGCTTCCGGTTATGGCGCGCTCGACGATTTCGCGGTGCATCCGCTGTCGCTGATCAAAGTGCTGTTCGGCCGCGTCGCTCGCGTCATGTGCGACATGGCGAAACCCTATGCCGACCGGCGCGTCGCCTCCGGCGGCCGCCGTGCGGTCGAGACCTACGATATCGCCAGTGTTCTGATGCATCTGGAGAACGGTGTCGCCGGTACGCTGCTGGTCAACCGCTCGGCCTGGGGCCGCAAGGGCCGTATCGCCCTCCAGATCTTCGGCTCGAAAGGCTCGATCCTCTACGACCAGGAGCGAATGAACGAGTTCCAACTTTATCTGACCGCCGACCGGCCGACCGAGCAGGGCTACCGCACGATCCTGCTGGCGCCGCACCACAAGCCCTACGATTCCTTCGTGCCGGCGCCCGGCCACGGCCTCGGCTTCAACGACCTTAAGATCATCGAATGCCGCGAGCTTTTGATGCGGATCGCCGGCAAGCCGGCGCGGACCATCGACTTCGACGAGGGGCTGGAGATCGAGCGGACCGTGCATGCGATGGCGCGTTCGTTCCAGGAACAGCGCTGGGTGGATGTGAGGTGAGCTGGCTCCCCTTCAGGTGCCGGCGGCGGCTGCTGCATTGATCTCCCAGCCGTCCACCCAAACCTGCCGCAGTTGATCGCCTTCGCCTTTGAACCATAGGCCGGTCGGCTGGCAATCCTCGATGCGGTCGCTGCGGAAATTGCGGATGGCCTGGCGCAGCTCGCACCAAGCGACGATGTTGGCGGTCTCGGCGTAGTAGATCAGCGCGATCGGGCGGACGATACGCTGTGTGTCGCGGCCGGCTTCGTCGCGGTAGGCGAGGTCGAGCTTCTCCTCGTCGCGGATGGCGCGGCGCACCAGCGCCAGATCGACCGCCGCGGCCGCAGGCGAAAAACCCCAGGCATGAAGAGCGTTGGCGTCGAGCGTCTGGCGCAAGGGCGGTGGCACGGCGCCGGCGATCTTGGCGCCAACGCGCTTTGCCGCCTGCTTGAGCTCGTCATCGCCGGTGCGTTCCAGCAGCGCCAGCGACAGCACGATCGCCTCCATCTCCTCGATCGAAAACATCAGCGGCGGCAGGTCGAAGCCGGGGCGCAGGATATAGCCTATGCCGCGCCCGCCCTCGATCGGCACCCGCATCGCCTGCAGCGCTGCGATATCGCGATAGACCGAGCGCACCGTCACTTCCAGTTGCTCGGCGATCGTCGCCGCGGTCACCGGCTTCTTGGCCAGCCGCAGGATCTGGATGATTTCGAACAGGCGCGAGGCCTTGCGCATTTTTCCACTCGATCGAAACGCAACTGACACACCCCCGTCAGTTGGGATGACCTATAGGGCCGCGCATCAGTTTGAAAATCAACAGATTCCTCAGCGTCCTTGGCGGGCCGCGACAGGCAACTGACATGAGTTACACGGAAAATCTCTGGCTGTTCTTCATCCTGCTGTTCGGCATCATCGCCGTGCCGGGCATGGACATGCTGTTCGTGCTGGCCAATGCGCTGACCGGGGGGCGCGACAGGGGGCTGGCGGCGACCGGCGGCATTATGCTCGGCGGCGTAGTGCATACGTTGAACGGGGCGATCGGCGTCGGGCTGCTGATTCATTTCGTGCCGGTCCTGTTCAAACCGCTGCTGATCGCCGGCGCCGCTTACATGGCCTATATCGGAATTTCGCTGATGCGCAGCTCGATCACCGTCAGCGATGACGGGCCCGCCGGCAGCCGCTCCGCCTGGAAAGCCTTTCGCCAGGGATTGGTCACCTGCCTGATCAACCCCAAGGCCTATCTGTTTATCCTTGCCGTCTATCCGCAGTTCCTGAAGCCGGTTTACGGTCCGATCTGGATGCAGGCGACCATCATGGGACTGCTGACTGTCGTCACACAAGCAGGAATCTACGGCGGCCTCGCCATCACCGCCGGGCGCAGCCGGGCGCTTCTGGTCGGCAATCCGCGGGCAACGGTCATTGCCGGCCGTGCGGCCGGGCTGCTTCTATTCGCGGTCTCGGTATTCACCGCATGGGAAGGGCTGAGGGCCGCGTGAACGCCGCCCTCGCCAGGGTTGTCAGGCGGCGCCCTGACGGGTGGCGAGCAGTTCGCGCTTCACCGACCGGCGCCACTCGACGGCGCCGGCAAGTCCGTGCAGCACCGTTTCGGTGGTCGCCCAATCGATGCAGCCGTCGGTGATGCTCTGGCCGTAGGTGAGCTGCTTGCTGGGCACGACGTCCTGACGGCCGGCGACGAGATTGCTCTCGATCATGACTCCGATGATGCGCTCGTCGCCCGCTGCGACCTGGCCCGCCACGTCGTGCGCGACTTTCGGCTGGTTCTCCGGCTTCTTGCCGCTGTTGGCGTGGCTGACATCGATCATCAGGCGCGGCGCGATGCCGATGCGGCCGAGCTCCGCGGCGGCCGCGTCGACGCTTGCCGCGTCGTAGTTCGGCGCTACGCCGCCACGCAGAATGACATGGCAGTCTTCGTTGCCGGTCGTCGCCGCGATCGCGCTGCGGCCGCCCTTGGTCACCGCCATGAAATGATGCGGCTGCGCAGCGGACTTCACCGCCTCGCCGGCGATTCTCAGATTGCCGTCGGTGCCGTTCTTGAAGCCGACCGGGCAAGAGAGGCCCGACGCCAGCTCGCGGTGGATCTGGCTTTCGGTCGTGCGCGCGCCGATGGCGCCCCACGCGACGAGGTCGGCGATGTATTGCGGCGTCGTCATGTCGAGGAATTCGGTCGCCGCCGGCAGGCCGAGATTGTTGACGGCGGAAAGCACGTTGCGCGCCATCCGCAAGCCTTTGTCGATGTTGAAGCTGCCGTCGAGGTCGGGATCGTTGATCAGGCCCTTCCAGCCAACCGTGGTGCGCGGCTTCTCGAAATAGACGCGCATGACGATCTCGAGCCGGTCGGCCAGGGCCTCGCGCAGCGCCGCCAGACGGCTGGCGTAGTCCACGGCGGCGACCGGATCGTGGATGGAACAAGGGCCGACGATGACGACCAGTCGATCGTCGGCCCCGGTCAGGATGGAATGGATGGCGTTGCGTGACGCAGCAACGGTGCGCGTCGCCGTGAGCGAGCGCGGTATCTCGCGCATCACGTCGTCCGGCGTGCTCAGGACTTTGAGTTCCTTGACCCGTAGGTCGTCTGTGGTGGTCAACACGGCTTTCTGCTCCTGGTTAGGAGACCTGCCGGCTGAAACGAAAAAGCCGCCAGGTCTGGCGGCTTTTCGGATTAGATGCTGCAATCTTCAGATCGAGCGCAATCCTCCCGCCGCCAGCGAGCTACCGTAGCTAAAGTACCAAAACGAGGCGGTCAGGTGGATCATGCGGCTCATATAGTCGATGCCGAGGCGCTTGTCACGTCCTCATGAAGCTAAGCATTTGCTTGGTTTGCGCCGTGCTCCGTGGCCTCGGGAAAAAAGAGAGCATCATGCAGCGGTTCATGCAGACCATGGATCGAAAAGTTCGATTGCAAAGCCTTCGAAATGCTTCGAATTACGCGTTGCCAAGGTGAGCTGCTTCGCAATCGCGGTGGGGGCGATCAGACCGTCCATCGACGACAGACCGCGACCGCGGCGCTTGGCAAGGCCCATCAGGTCGCCCCAGGCCAAGGCAACGGCTTCGTCCACCGGCAAAACCCTTTGCTCGAAGCGCTGCGGCAAATCTCGAGCGAGCCATTCGGCCAGTGCCTCTCGTTTGCGGCCCTCATCCATGAGGGAAACGCCGCGCCGGATCTCGGCGATCGACACGACGCTGATGAATGATCGATCCTCATCAAGCCCGTCCAGCCACTTTAGAACGCCTACATCCGGCGCCGGCCTCGTCACCTCTGACAGGACATTGGTATCGAGCAGAAGCCTCAAAGCGGCTGATCACGCGGTTCGTCGGGTTGACGCTCAAGGTCGAGATCGGCGCCGCGCAGCGGCGACTCCAGGAGGAACTCCGCAAGCGTTCCTTTGCGGGCGGTCTTCCGCCGCCATTCCTCTGCGGACACGACGACAACGCTTGGTTTGCCGTTACGGGTGATCGTCTGAGGCGAAGATTGCGCCCGATCTATTACCTCCGAGAGCCGGGCCTTTGCCCCAGCGACCGTCCAGCTCGTATCTTCTTTCGGTCCGGGCAGCATCTCAATCTCATGACTACTCTGACCATCTTGACTATACCGGAATAGCGATGCTGCGGCAACAGGGGCTCTCAGGGGCCGCGTACCTTTGGGCGCACGAGGCTGATCTCATCTCCACCCATAGCTGGCCGGCTTGTGGAAGGCTACTCGTGTCACTACTCCCCGATCACGCCAGCTATGTTTTGATCATAATCGACCAGCGAGCCGGTCATGACGCCGGCCTGCGGGCTGAGCATATAGGTGATCAGCCGGGCAAGCTGCGCCGGCTTGACCAACTGGCCCATCGGCTGCGCGGCCTCGGCCTTTTCCAGCCAGTCGTCCGGCGCATCGTGCCACTTCTTCTGCACGATCGCCTCGCCCTCGGTATCCATCCAGCCGGGCAGCACCGCGTTGCAGCGGATGCGGTTTTTCCGGTAGGAGCTGGCGACATTCTTGGTCAGCGTCATCAGCGCGCCCTTGCTGGTCGAATAGGGCGTCAGGAAGGACTGGCCGGCATGCGCCGACATCGACAGCACGTTGACGATCGAGCCCGGCGCCCTGCGCTCCAGGAGATTCGCGACGAGGCCTTGCATCAGGAAAAAGGGGCCGCGCACATTGGTGTCGAAGATCTGGTCGAAAAGCTCTTCCGATGTCTCGACCAACGAGCCGCGGGCCGAAGTGGCGGCGGCGTTGACCAGCGCGTTCAAAGTGCCGAAATGCGCGAGCGCCGTTGCGACGGCGCGCTTGCAGTCGGCGACCTTGGCGACATCGGCGCTGATGAAGATGGCATCGACACCGTTCTTCTTGAGCGCTGCGACCGCCTTGTCACCTTTGTCCTGCGAGCGGCCGACCAGCGCCAGCGCGCGGCAACCCTCGTCGGCCAAGGCTTCCGCGACGGCGAAGCCGATGCCCTGCGCGCCGCCGGTGACGATGGCGCGCGTTTCTGAATTGCGACCGGCTAGACCGTTCATCGCTCTGGCTCCTGTAATCGAGTTTCAAACCTTCAGGCGACGCGGACGGTCTTGCCTGTCTTGGCAGACTCCAAGGCGGCATCAGCCAGCTTCAAGGCGACCAGCCCGTCCTTGCCGCTCGGCGCCGCCTTCTTGCCGGCAGTCGCGGCGGCGATGAAGGAAGCGATCTCGTTGGCGTAGGCGTCGATGTAGCGGGTCATGAAGAAATCGTGCAGCGGCGGGCGCGTGTAGCCCTTGTCGTTGGCGAGTTCGATCGACACCGGCCGCTGATTCTCGGCCGCAACCATGCCCTTCGAGCCGTGCGCCTCGATGCGCTGGTCGTAGCCATAGGTGGCGCGGCGCGAGTTGGAGATGACGGCCTGCTTGCCGGACGCGGTTTCCAGAATGACGCTGACGGAGTCGAAATCGCCCGCTTCGCCGATCTTCTTGTCGACCAGCACCGAGGCGTGCGCGCTGACGGCAACCGGCTCTTCGCCGAGCAGGAAGCGCGCCATGTCGAAATCATGGATGGTCATGTCGCGAAAAATGCCGCCGGATCGCGCGATGTAGTCGAGCGGCGGCGCGCCCGGATCACGCGAGGTGATGGTGACCATCTCGACATCGCCGATGGCGCCGTCGTCGATCGCCTTGCGGACGGCGGCGAAATGCGGGTCGAAGCGGCGGTTGAAGCCGACCATCAGCGTAGCGCCGGCCTTGTCGACCACGGCCAGGCACTGCTCGACGCGCTTGACGTCGAGGTCGATCGGCTTCTCGCAGAAGATCGCCTTGCCGGCCCTGGCGAAGCGCTCGATGAGGTCGGCGTGAGTGTCGGTCGGCGTGCAGATGATGACGGCGTCGATGTCCTTGGCCTGCTCGATGGCGTCGATGCTGCGCACCTCGGCCCCATAGGCGGAGGCAAGCTCCGTCGCCGCTTTCTCGAAGGCGTCCGCCACGGCCACCAGCTTGGCCTGCGGGTTTGAGGCTACGGCGCGGGCATGCACCTTGCCGATACGGCCGGCGCCGAGAAGAGCGAAGCGGAGAGTCATGGAATGTCCTTTGAGGGTGGCTCTAAAACGTGTCCGCGCCGGCCGGCGCGGACGATTTGGTCTGGTCCCGTCGTGGCGCCTGGTCAGGCGGCCTGAAGCTCCGCCTGCCCGGTCTTGGCGCCGGTGATGTAAGCGACGATGTCGTTGCCGTCGGTGTCCTGCTTGCGCAAATTGGCGACGATGCGGCCGCGCCGGAAGACGACGATGCGGTCGACCAGGTCGAAGACCTGGCGCATGTTGTGGCTGATCAGGATCAGCGGCTCGCCGTTCTCCTTCAGCGTGCGGATGATGTTTTCGACCTGCGCCGTTTCCTGCACGCCAAGCGCTGCGGTCGGCTCGTCCATGATGATCAGCTTGGAGGCGAAGGTTGCGGTCCTGGCGATCGCCACGCATTGGCGCTGGCCGCCCGACATGTGGCGGATGGTGCTGGAAAGGTTCGGGATCTTCACCGCGGTGCGGATCAGCGCCGCCTCCGTCGCCCTGCGCATCGCCTTGCGGTCGAGAATCGAGAAGGGGCCGAGGTTGAAAAGCACCTTCTCCCGGCCGAGGAAGAGGTTCGACGGCACGTCGAGGTCGTCGGCCAGAGCCAGGTTCTGGAACACGGTCTCGATGCCGGCCTCGCGCGCCTCGATCGGGCCGGCGAAGTTCACTTCCTTGCCGTCGAACCAGATCTTGCCGTCGGTGCGCTGCTCGACGCCGGTGATCTGGCGCACGAAGGTCGACTTGCCGGCGCCGTTGTCGCCCATGATGGCGACATGCTCGCCCTTGCGCAGCTCGAAATTCGCCTCCTGCAGCGCGTGAACGCCGCCATAATGCTTGGTGAGGTTTTCGGTCTTCAGAACGATATCGGACATGGTCAAGCTCCTATCGCCCGGCGGCGCTGGCGCCATTGATCGAGAACGACTGCGCCGACGATGATCACGCCCTTGACCATCTCCTGATAGTAGGCGTCGAGGCGCAGGAAGGTGAAGCCGGAGATGATGACGCCGAAGATCAGCGAGCCGATCACCGTGCCTATGATAGACCCGCGGCCGCCCGAGAGCGAGACGCCGCCGATGACCGCCATGGCGATGGCGTCGAGCTCGTACATCACGCCCATGCCGGCCTGGGCAGTGAGGTTCTTGGAGGAGAGCACCACCGCGGCGATCGAGGCGAGGATGCCGGCAATCACATAGACCAGCACCTTGTGGTTGGCGATCTTGATGCCGGACATGCGCGCGGCGTCCTCGTTGGAGCCAATGGCGTAACAATGCTTGCCGTATCGGGTGTAGCTCAGGATGAGCTGGAACAGGATCGCCAGTGAAATGAAGATGATGACCGGCATCAGCCCCTTGCCGATGGCCGCGAAGCTGTCGGTCGGGAACGAGATCGGTTGGCCCTTCGACCACCATTTGGCGATGCCGCGCGCCGTGACCATCATGCCGAGCGTGGCGATGAACGGCGGAATGCGGGTGTAGGCGATCAGGGCGCCGTTGATCAGGCCGGCAATCAGCCCGCAGCCGATCGCGACCAGCAGCGGCACGATGACCGGCAGGTCGGTCCATCCGTAGTCAATGAACATCGCCTTCGGGTTGGGATTGCCGTTGACGGTCGCAACCTGCGCGAAACTCATGGCGATCATGGCGGTGGCGCCGACGATCGAGCCCGAGGACAGGTCGATGCCGCCGCAGATGATCACCTGCGTGACGCCGATGGCGATGATGCCGACGATCGACACCTGCAGGATGATGATCTGCAGCCGCTGCTCGTTGAAAATAGCATCGACGTTATCGCGGGTGTTGAAGAGGAAGCTGTCGCCGAGGAAGACGCGGCCGATCAGCTCGAATGCGCCGACCAGGATGACCAGCGCCAGAAACACGTTGAACTCGGCAGGCCAGGGGCGCTTCTTGGCGTCATAGCTCAGCCCGCCAATGCCATGCGATGTCTGTGAC